>CAZPPD010000023.1:0-17026 GCA_964588185.1 uncultured Alcaligenaceae bacterium
GGCCAGCGCGGCCCCCAGGCTGATGACCAACGGAGAGCTGGTTCAAGCCGCCGGGAAAGCCAAGGGGACTCAACTCAAGGGAATCTTGGCCGAACTATATCAGCGGAAGAGTGAGGATGCCTTGTCAACTTTTGTCGCGGCTTTAGAACGCCCGGATAGAGGAATCAGGCAGTACGCTCAGAATCTTCTCCTGCAGCATCTTTCCCGAAATACGGAAAAGCTGAAACAACATCTCCAAGATAGCCAGCCCATCATCCGAGCGGCCAGTGCTTACGTTATCGGAGTAAAAGGATTGCCGTACCGCGCGGAATTGACGAAATTATTGGAAGATGAATCGGAAATGGTCCGCCAAAATGCCCGCATCGCATTAAAGCGGTTGCGTTAGGTAAGAATCCGGATTCCCAGGCTTGGCCCTATCATTAATTGGAATTACTTATCTCGAAATCTAAAGATAACTCCTCATTCTCCTTCAACGTGATTTTCCTGCCCATTTCGCCTTTGAATTCTCCTTGGTTGATGTAGCCAAGACCTTCGTGCCAAGCCACCAATGTCAATTCCGTCCCGGCCGGCGGGCGAGGGATTTCATACGTGCCGTCCAGGTTCGTTACCGCGTGGTAAGGGTGATTGAAAACCCAAGCGTAAGCCTTCATCCAGGAATGTATATCACAAGTGATGGGAATTGGATCACCTTCTGGACTGAGAACCACCGCTTTTTCCGATCCTACAGCAACATTAAAACTTACATCATTCCCTAGGACTTTGCTGCCGTTGAAACGGGTGTTGTGGGGGATCTTTCCCGAATTTTTGACCAGCAATTTCTGCCCGGTTTGAATAAGCTCCCTGCCATCGAAATAGGCTGGGTACAGAGAAACCACGTGAGGAATGTATACGCAGTGAGGCTGGTCCAATTCAACCGCACCAGAAATGGTACGATCGTCGCGATGAATGGGGAAGTATTTTCCCACAGGAGGTTTCAAAAAGAGAACAACATTGGCAACCCCTCCCTCTTTTCCCAACCATTCTTGGTCGATGGTTTCAAATGGTTTTGCCCCTTCATAACAATGCAGGTTTCTGTCCAAATGTTTTTTAATTTGATTGCTGATGGGAAGGGGGCCGGCAAAGATGACCTTTCCCGATATTTTCCTAGCGAATCCATCGTGCCGGATTGCTTCTAAGGTGTGGCTCTTTTTGGCTTTGTTTGCTGGGGGAGCAGTAGATTCTTGTCCGCAACCAATGCCAAAAAGGGAAACAGAAATGCACATCAACAAAACGGGATTTTTCATAGAACCAATATCCTGAATTAACGAAAATAGCCCACAGATGAATTCCTGTAGGCTATTTTGGATTTAAATTCGGAGGCTGGATTTGAAGAATTCAGCCTGTTTTTACTCTTGATCGGTAATCTCGAGATTGATTTGTTTTTCCTCACCCTCTTGGAGAGTGATTTTCATTCCCTCCTCCCCTTTGAAACCACCTTGGTTAATAAAGCCGAGATCTTCGTGCCAAGCTACCAAGGTAATTTGCGTACCGGCAGGTGCTCTCGAAATTTCAAAATTCCCGTCCATTTTGGTTACGCCGGAAAAGGGATGATCGAAAACCCAAGCATACCCCTTCATCCAGGAGTGAACATCACATGTGATGGGAATGGCACCGGATTGAGGGGCTAATACAATTGATTCCTGTTGCCCGGTGGCAACGGTAAAGCCGGTGTTATTCCCCAACAATTTATTGCCGTTGAATTTGGTATTGTGAGGAGTGTTAGCGCTATTCTTTACAACCAGTTCTTGACCGGTTGGTACCAGTTCATTTTTTTGGCCGTCGTAATAAGAAGGATAAAGCGAAATCACATGGGGAATGTAAACGCAGTGCGGTTGATCCAAAACTACGTTTTTATCTACTTTTTTGTCCTCCATGTTAACTTCGTAGTATTTTCCATTGGGAACTTTTACAAAGAAAAGGACATCGGCTACCCCTCCGCCTTCTCCCAACCATTCCTGGTCGATTAATTCAAAAGGCTTTGCTCCGGTTATACAGGCGGGATTTCCTTCTAAACCTGCAATCTTATTTCCGACCGGAAGCTTTCCTTTGTAGGTAACCCGCCCCTTGATGGCAGCATAGCCTTGGTTGGGAATTTTTTTGCGTTTCTCCTTGGTCGAACCGCTTTCTTGCCAATACCTGGATATTTTGCGCTTGGGTATCGGGCGATCATTTTCGCAACCGGACATCAAGCCGATAACCAAGGGAAGAAACAACACACAAACTCCAGCTTTCCTCATCAACTCTCTCCGCGATGAATAATAAGGGGTCTCATATGAAACCCCTTGTTAAATGCCGCATTTTTATTTCATGGATATTTCCATGGGCTTGTTTTCCCCACTCTGAATTTCAATTACCCGGCCGGTTTTGGATTCCAGCCAGCCACTGCCCTGATGCCAACCGATGAGCCGGTATTTTCCGGCAGGAGCATTAGGGATCTTGAATTTTCCATCCGCATCGGTGACTGCAAAATAGGGATGATCAAATACACGGGCAGAAGCTTTCATCCAACTGTGAATGTCGCATTTGATAGTAATGGGGAAACGATCAGCTTTCAGATTATCGATTTCAAATTTGGTATTCGGCGGCATAGCAAAGTTAGCTCCCGGGTTATAGGAAGGATGGCCGCTGTAGCGAAAGTTATGAGTGATGGGAGCACTATTTTTGGCAATCAATGTTTGCCCTTCGCGAATACCTAAAGCATGGGGAACAAAGGCACACCGAGGTTGGTCGATGAATACTTTTTTTTCCTTAATACTTTGAAGGCTGGGATGAATCGGCAACTTGCCTTCACCCATTGGAGCCAACCAAACATAAACATCCCGAACTCCGCGATTTTTATCGTTGATGACAAAATCTTCGGAATACAAAAAGCCTTTGCCAAGACAATGTGCCTGGTCTTTGTTCACTTGCAATTTTTCGGGCTCAGGAATCTTTTTGCCTTCCGGCCAGACAATCCGGCCTACAATGGTTCCCCATCCGCCGGCATTTTGGGCGTCGGCAGAATTGTTGGGGCTGAAGTAATAACCAGCTACCAGAACTAGAAGAGCAAACACGGCAAGGTAGCGTTTCATTCTTTTTCTCCTTTGGCAATGGGTAGGACTGTGTACCGGTTTACATCCATATTCTCCACCCGGGTATAAATCATGAGTACATCTCTGAGGGCGAGAATATGCTGCTGGGGGGTCCCGAGGAACAACCGGCTGTCGGTCGGAGCGGTGTTGTTCGGGAAATAAACCGGCATGGGGCTTGGGTAGGTCATCAAACGATCCGGATGCCCAATCCAATGTTTTACCCATTGAGGTCGAAGCCGGTTTTGGGCAAGGGATAACATGGGGCCCTGACCTTGAGCATCCCGAGGTTTGGCGCTGCCTACCTGATGACATTTTAAACAAACCGAGTCGGGGCTGCCAAGGAGTCTGAAGGAATCTATGACATAGGCGTCTTGTTCCCGCCATTGTTCGATGCGATTGGGGAGCTTGGATTTTTCCACCAAGGCTTCAAGCCGCTCAATCTCGGCTTCCCAATTTTTCTTGGTTAAATCGACCAAAGTTTGCTCAGCCTGCTGTTGCGACAAGGCTTTGGCTTTTGCCTCGGCTTTATTCTCGGCCTCGGCAAATTGTTTTTCGAGCTCCTTAATTTTCTTGGCATCGGCTTTATCTTCCTTAGCCTTATCCAAAAATTTCTTGGCCTCCTCCTTCGCCGTATTTGCTTTGATCATCTTCATGAGGACTTCATTGGTGACTTTCTCAGCGTCCTTCAATTGACTCTTAACTCCTTCCAACTCTTTTTTTGCTTGAGCAAGTTTGTCTTTGTTTTGCTCGAGAATTCTCTCCCAGATCGGCGTAAGCATATGAATACGCTCTTCCTCGTAAGTCTTTAGAACTTTTCCCCCTTCTGCCATGATCTGATTTGGAAGTGGAGTATTCTTTAACCGTTCAACGTATTCCCGATTCTTCTTTTGCCAATAAAGACTGGTGAGGTCGGATTTTTGCGGGATTTCCACAAAAGGAAAGGTTAATCCGTAACGTTTGTTGGCATGCTTTTCTACCGCGGCGAAATAATCCACCAAGGCTTGCGCATCTTCTTCGCTCATATTGAATTTCGGCATCCGTAGCTTGACCATCGCCCGGATAGGAGTCGGATTCAGGAGGAAATTAAACAGCCATTTGGGCTGGGTTCTCGCACCTTGTCCAAGTAGTGCCGGTGGACTTGAAGCGCGAGCAAGATTGCTTTCCTTGAGGATTTTTTCGATTGGCCCCGGAAGTGGGTATTCCTTGGGGTAAGCCTCCACCAAATACTTCGAAAGTATGTCTGCAAATTTGCCGCCGTACATTCCCCGGTTTTCCTGGAATTCCCTTAAGGCCTCATCCGAAGTAAATGCTTCCCGGGGCGGGAATATCAACGTATCAATAGGAAGACTTAATGACTCGGCAGCCCGAAGATCCCGGGTGTTGCCTTTATCATCCTGGAAGCGGATTGCTTCCGTGAGCCGGATACTGATTACTTTTTTGCTGGGATCTTTAATATCGGCTTGGATTAACTGCGGAAGGTCTGTCTTGGGATCGACTATTGTTTCCAACTTTCCGAAGGCAGTCAGAGTGCCGATGTTGGATGCAATCCGATGACCTGCCCAAGCATGATGCTGCATAAAATCGTAGTCCTGCTTCAATTTGTTTTTCAGGCGTTTATAGGTTCCCTCGATTAACTGGTTGGTTTGGGGATTGAAATTGAACTCAAAAATTCCCGGGCGAACGATATGGCAACCGGCGCAATTAAATTTATCGAGAACCTGTCTGCCTTTGGCCAGAGCCAGTGAATCGCCGGAAGGAGTGTGGATACTGCGGAGAGGAACTTTCTCGGCTACCAAACCGAGCACGAATGTCATCACCGCTTCGCGAGCTTCGGCTTCTTCCTTCCAGCGACGCGCTTCAAAATCTTCCCTGGATTCGGCGTACATTTGCCCCGTTTTCTTAAATTCTTCGGGAGAATTCTTCTTGCGAACAGTTCGTGCAAATCGGAACTGCGGCATCCGTAACCGATCCGTCCAGGATTTAATGCGGTTGAAATCATAGCTGCGCGGATTAATTAACTTGAGATTCAAGAAACCGATGCGGTCGTGATGCTCCAACTTGTCGAAGAAAAATTTCTCCATCGGTTTTTTGATTTGGCCATGTTCGCCTTTTTCAAACTGATGAGGATTGCCATTCATGTCCAACCTCTTGGAAACAAGGTTGAAATGCTCTTCCACAAAGGCTTCGCTATCCTCAAAGGCGAGTTTATTGGGATCCTTTTTGCCCCAATCATTCAAACCGGTTCCAATGGGCTTGGCGTCTTCAAAACCGGGAATGTCATGGCAAGCAAAACAGCCTAGGCGGTTAATGGCTTTCTTGCCGACGTAATATTTGGCTCGATCCAGGGAATACTTCTCGATAATATATTGTTCATCCACACCTAGATCTGAAACCAAGTTGAGGTCCAGTGACTTATTCTTTTTCAATTCGTTCAGCAAATCTTGGGAGATCAAGGGTGCCAAGTAGACTTCGGTTAGGTCAAAGAATGCTTGATTATTCTTGAGTTCCACATTCAAGTTTTTCCAGGTATCTCCAACTGATGTGGCTGGATCTTGAGCCAGTAGCCAAGTGGTAATATCCACTATTTCCTTATCGGTAAGAGTTACCACCGGCATTTTTGTTCGGGAACTGTGGATATTGGGATTTTTAATCCAATTCATCAACCACAAGCGGGCACTGGCTTCATCTCCCGCCTTTTTCCCGAGCTTCTCGCGAAGTTGGCTCAGATCGGGGCCGAATTGAGCTTCGCTTTCAATCGTGGGCAAGTCAAATTGTGCTTCGCGGGTTGCATCATGGCGGTGGCAAGACAAACAGCCTTTTTCGATAAATAATTTCCGCCCGGTTTCCACATCTCCGGCATAGCCGTCAATAAGCGGTTCTAACGGTCCGTGTTCTTCTCGCAGCCGGATACGCCGCTGGGTCTGCGTCAACAGCTTATGGATTTCCTTTTCCGGATTTTCGCGAATCTGTTTGCGGAGTTTTTCTTCCGTAGATGGATCCAATTTTAGCAACAACAATATTTCGTTCAGATCCTCGGTATCGTTTTGCCGGAGATAGGCGTATTGATCCTTGGTAAGTTGGCGAATAATAGAAACGACTTTCTTATCGCGTTCTTGATCTTCCCTCGGATCATCGGCATGTTTTTCCACATCTGTGAGGTATTTTTTGCTCTCCTCCAGGAGATAGAAGGCGATGCCTTGAATCTCGGCATTGGGAAAAGCTTTTTGCCCTTCCGGAAGAACTTTTTCGTGGTTGTTGGCAAGACCATAGAAATGCGGCATACGCGTATCCGGACGGAAACCCCTCGGCGATCTCAGCCATTTTTCCATCCATTTTCGGTTGGTTTTCTCCGAGATGCGGAATAAGCTTGGCCCCGTTTTTCGGTAGGTACCCGGCTGAGTGTCGGGATCTGCTTTCATTGCCTTTTGTTCCATGGGAGACCGGTTCACCATGGGCGGATAAGGTTCCAGACGCATGTCCGGTCCAATCGAGCGTCCGTCCTTCCAACCTTTAATCTCATGACAACCAAAACAACCATTTTCCCGTACCAGGTTGTAACCCCGGAAGAGCTTGGGAGCTTCAATGCGATTGTTTTTGCTGATCAAATCCGTGACTTCGTGATGGCACTTCAAACAAGAGGATTCCACAAACCGCTGGGGATGCATCGGGAAATCCCAGAAGTGATTGGATTCCCAGCCCTTTTCCTTGACCCATTTCTCCTTGGTAATGGAATTGTTCGGAGTATGGCTGGCATTGTAAAAGTCGGTAGCACTTCCTTGACCTGCGTGACAACTGGTACAGCCGAATTTCTCGGCCGGATGCGGGCTGTTGGGGCCAACGAAAAGATCTAACCGGGGATGAACGCAAAATTGATTGATCCTGGCATCGGTAAGATAATCTTTGGAAAGTGCAACCAATTCCAGGTTGGCAGGGTCGGGTACTTGCTTGGCTTCTTCCGGAAGAACAGAAAGTGTTTTTTTGCGTTCTTCCAACATATAGCGAATAATTTCCAGTTTGTCCTCCATCTCCCGAGTGCGATTTTCGGGATGAAGGGAGCGAAGCCGCTCTTTGGTGTAAGCCGGCCGGTCAATTCCCAAGTGACACGTCGTACACCGGTCGAATCGCGTTACATACTTGAAATTGTAATTGATCGGGATGTTATTGATGGTGAACTGATGGATTTTGATTGGAGAAGCAAACCCATCTATAACCGGGAATGCCCGGATGGAATCATAGATGGTCCACCGTTTCTTTTGGGCCGTACCGACATAGGAATCCAACTTTTCATTGATTTTCTTCCAGCGAATGGCCGCTTCAACCAGGGGCTGTTCCAACTTATCTCGTTCCTTTTGCAAGGCGAGAATTTCAGAGACTTTTTCGTCGCGTATCTTTTTGGCTTCGGCGAGTTTTATCTTTAAGCTGTCTATTTCATCCTTGTAACTAATCGCTTCGGGGTTTTCCTCTGGCGGAAGATCAGAGTTTTCCACGGCAATGTTGTAAAAACTCATCAGGGAATCGACTTCGGCTTTGATTCCTTGGTACTTCGCTTCGGCTTTATCCCGAGCCGGGCGAATGTCAATGATTTCCTTAGTAAGTTTTTGGATTTTCTCCTTGTTCTTTTCTTTGAGCTTGATGGCTTTTTCGACCTCTTGTTTCGCCAAGTCAAATCGCTCTTTTAGATTCCGGACATCTCCTAAGTTATCGACGGCTTCCTGGAGCGCAACGGCTTCCTCCACATCGCGAAATACCCTTTGCTCCGTCTTGAAAGGCCGGTAATAATCCTGGGCAAACATCCAGATGATGCTGATCAGCATCAAGATACATGAGATGCCAAAAACTTTATCGAGGAGTCGTTGACTGCGATAAAATTCGTCTGAGGCTGCCATTTAGGTACCCGTCTATGAAAAATAGTGAGCTAGAAATTAAAGAAATATTCCGGAATATAAATGATGTACTTTAGGTTGATCGTCCACCGTAGCAGCATTTTGATGGGCAATAGCGCCATAAATTGCAAAATGGTGATCATGGTAAAGTAGCGGAAAAAACCCATTTTGATGTAGAAGGAGCGGAACAGGGTTTTCGCCAAAACTGGCGGAATCAAGATAAAGTAGGCCAAGGTCAATATGATTCCCGGAGCTTCGCGAACCGCCCAATGCATTCCTTCCATGGATTGGCCCAACCCATAGAGCCAGAAATAATCCGATAGCATCACATTGGTCAGCGGGACAGTTTTGTGAGGATCCCAGTATTCAAATGGACCGAAGAAGTTCCAGTTTGGCCCGCGGAGAAATGTGCCTAAGACAATCAACACCACCCACAAAACGATAAAACCAAAATTCCAGGTGAGAATGGCGAACTTGCGTTGTTCGAACGTGAAATAGCCGTTGCCCTTTTGATTGAAATCGATGTATGGCATGGCGATCAAGCCGACGATGATAAAGGTCGGCAATACAACTCCCGCCATCCAAGGGTCAAAGTAAACCAACATCTCCTGAAGCCCCAAGAAATACCAGGGAGCTTTGGAAGGATTCGGAATGCGGCTGTTCGAAGCGGGTTGTTCCAGAGGAGCTTTCAATAGCACCGCCCAGATCACCAACACAAAGGTGCAGATGACCATGGCGATCAGTTCCGTGTATACCAGATCCGGCCAGACAAGAACTTTGGTGTCTTTGGATTTCTCTACCGGCGGTTCTCCTTTAACCATTCGTTCGTCGTTAATCACCGCCAATCGCAGAGACAACCAAGTAAAGAAAGCCACCGAGTAGATCAATAAAGTAATGGGAACATTATCCGGTTTGGCGATGATGGCTCGGAAGTTTGAATCCGTCATTGCCCAGCCAAAGCCCACGAAGCTTATGTTCAGCAATGCCCAGGCGACAATTGGGTGGGTAAAGAACTTACGAAAAAAGTAAAACAAACCAAACCCGAAAACTGCCAAGAAAAAGTAGCTGACGGGGTTCATAATTCCATCGACAACAGATTTAATCCAGTCTGCTAAAGTCCAATCGAGAACCAGAAGAAATCCGATGGATTGAATCAGGAAAAAGAAAGCAACCCCGATCCATATTAATCCCTGGACAGGATCTTTTCCTTTGGTGCCAATATAGGCGGCAAATCCCACGTTCATCAAAACGCATAGGAAGAAGAATATTCCTATGCCGATCTGAACCCAGGCATAATGGTCCATAGTTGTAACCTGAAGGTTGAAAATTTAACGAACGGCAATTGGTTCCTGCGGTAACTGATCATAAAGCCCCGCTAATTCCACCGTCCTTGCGAACTCGCCAAAAGTGGACAGCAATAAGTAGCGCAACCGCCAAAGGCAAAGCTATACAGTGGAGCACATAAAAGCGCAGCAGGGTGGTTTCCCCAACAAACCGACCCCCTAGTAGCAAGAAGCGGGCATCGCTGCCCGAAGTAATCAGATCTACTCCGCCAACATTTAAGAAAGCGGCCCCCGGACCCTCATGGCCTAAAAACGGCGTTGCCCGCGCCATGTTACTACCCACAGTGATCGCCCAGATAGCCAATTGATCCCAAGGCAAAAGGTATCCGGTAAAACTCAGAAGCAAGGTAAGTACCAACAGGATCACACCGACTCCCCAGTTAAACTCCCGGGGCGGTTTATAACTTCCGGTCAAAAACACCCGATACATGTGGAGCCATATGGTAATCACCATGGCGTGAGCTCCCCACCGATGTAATTCACGCAGGATCCCAAGAGTGGTCACATCGCGGAGAGCCAAAATGTCATTGTAAGCGTGTTCAAGTGTGGGCCGATAATAGAACATCAGCAACACACCGGTAACCGTCTCGACCAGGAAGAGGAAGAACGTCAACCCACCCATGCACCAGGTGTAACTCAGATCGATGCCGCTTTTGCGAACCGACACCGGATGAAGGTGCAAGAACACATTGGTAAGCATCACCACAACGCGATTTCGGCGGTCGCGTGGAGCGGGATGGCGAAAGATACTCTTCCAGATCTGATTATCGGTAAAGAAATTTCCCATGTATTTGTATTACCCAAGGATGAGGTAGGATTCCGATTGAGACCACTGCCCTTTTTCTTTTTGGAACTTTTGCGATTTGTCGACGACGAGTTGGTTGTCTTCCGTGCGTTTGACGGCGAACCGCTCCAGCGGACGAGGAGCCGGGCCTTCAAAATTCACCCCGGAGATCTTGAAACCACTTCCGTGGCAAGGGCATTTAAATTTCTTCTCATTTTCAAGCCAACTGGGTGTGCAACCCAAATGGGTGCAAACGGTGCTAAGTGCGTAAAGGATGTCTCGGTTACGGTCATCTCCTTCTCGGGAACGAACGACCCAAAACCCTTGGTCCTTATATTGATTATAAACCTGACCGGGCTCATAATTGTCCACATCCCCTGCCCGAATGGTCGTCGGCGGCTCAGATAATACATTGGGGAAAAGGAACCGAAGAGTTCCAAGGACCATACCCAGAAGCGAGCCGGTCAAGGTCACCCAAGCAATTCCAAACCAAGTTCCAAACATTCCAATCAAAAAATGTCTTCGTTCTGTGCCCTTTTTAGCCATGGTAAATCTTCAATCTCCGCTTATTGGTGCGGTGATAATGTCTTTGGGAGTATACAGGGAACTTTTCTAGCATTAGAACTTCTGGCGTCAACCGGGTTCCCCTGCATCAACAAGAAATTTCTTTTACCAAATCATCTTTTAATAACGCTTTGTTATCCACAAAGTTTTTGGGCAAGTTGTGTGCCAAAGGAAAAAAGTGGCAAAAATGCCCGAAAAACTAGCCCTTAATTTTCAAATTTAAGCAAATCCCGGACATTCCTTCTTAGTGTTAGGAATTACCCCTTTTCGGCGACCATGGAACGCACGTTTTCCTCGTTCACCGGCTGGATAATCCCTTTTTCGGTGATGATTCCCGCGATTAGCTTGGCGGGGGTAACGTCGAATGCTGGATTGTAAACCTTGACCCCTTCTGGAGCGGTCTGCTTACCGAATCCGTGGGTAATTTCTTTGCTATCGCGTTGCTCAATCGGAATGACTTCCCCCGATGGCAAGGACAAATCAAAGGTATTGCTGGGAGCGGCGACATAGAACGGGATATTGTGGGCATTGGCCAAAAGAGCAACTCCATAAGTGCCGATTTTGTTGGCCGCATCTCCGTTGGCGGCAATTCGGTCCGCTCCGGTGATGACCAGGTTAATACGGCCTTCTTTCATTACTTGAGCGGCCATGTTGTCACAGATGAGCGTAACATCCACCCCGCGTTTTTGGAGTTCCCAAGTGGTCAGGCGAGCTCCCTGCAGCAAGGGCCGGGTTTCATCAGCAAAAACCTGAAAGGTGCGGCCTTGTTCAGAAGCGGCGAAAAATACAGCCAATGCAGTTCCATAGTCTGCGGTTGCCAAGGCTCCGGCATTACAATGCGTTAATACGCCTTGGTTGTCCCGAATGAGACTTGCCCCGTGGCAGCCAATAGCATAGCAGGTTTGCCGGTCTTCCTCTTCGATAACCAAGGCCTCCTCCAACAACATCCGGTGCAATTCCGCTGGTTTGTACTTGTCCGCAAGGCCCTCGACGTGTTTTTCCATGCGATCCAAGGCCCAGAACAGATTCACTGCTGTCGGGCGACTGGTGCGCAGATAATCCGAAACTTCTTTCAGCCGAGCGTAAAATCCATCACTGGATGCGTTTTCCAGCTTTTGCAAGCCGACCACAACCCCCATGGCAGCCGCAATCCCGATTGCCGGTGCACCCCGGACGCGCAGCATCTTGATTGCTTCCCAAACTTCTTCGACTGTCCGGCAATCCTTGTAAGCTTCTTCAGTCGGCAATCGAGTCTGGTCAATCAGGCGGACGAATCCATCCACATCCCCAATCCAAGTGATAGTAGTCGGGGTAACAATTTTTTTTGAAGTTGCCGGAGCCGACATGATGTTCTCCTAAGGTGATTCGTCTTTCCGTTAATTGGATTCGCAAAAATTGAGCCGTCGATTTTCAGGCTTTATATGAGAACCGAACAGATTTTCACCCGAAGAAGGTGAACAAATTCATCTCTACGCCAAAGTACCTTTCCCGCCATCGAATAACTGAAGCCGATAAAGAGCCCTTCCGGATAAAATGTCCTGGGGAAGCCAAAATTCTGTAGGACACGCCCGTCTCCACTTCGCCTTGAAAATTTTTGGCAACAACCCTAACGTGAGGCCCGTTTCTGGTAGCCCCCCGCAATGCGGGGATGAAGGACGACCCAAAATCCTTTCGCCGGAAACCGGAACAGGGAGGGAGAAATCTCCAAAGTAAGTGGATACTTTGGCATCTGCCATCTTATTCACTTCAACATCCTATCCTTCGAGGAGCAAGTGGGTTTTCGTAAGCGGTGATTCTTACGGAAACCGGCGGCTTGATACCTCCATTCCCTGTTGATTTATTGCCTGTCTCGCGGAAACCGAGGTTCCAAGCAAGGATGCTCATATGGCCCGGTGTGGATGGATTACCTTTATTGGTGTTGGTTTGTTTTCCTTGTGTTTGTTCCAATCTGCCTTAGCGGATGTGGAAGCGGAACAGGCACAACGAAATGCGTTAGCCGTTCAAGTTGCCATCTTACAGGCACGGGAACACTTGCATAACGGGGACCCTGCTCGTGCAGTTTTGGTTTTGGAGAAAAACCTTTCCCGGATTGACGGCAATCGCAAATATCTCATGTTGTTACGGCAGTCCTATATTTCCCACATCACCAACCTTCATCTGAAAGAAGATGCCGAAGGAGCGGAGAAATTCATTCGCCGCTTACGAATCCTAGACCCCGAAGAAGCAAAGAAATTAGCCTTCCGGCCAACTTCGGGATTAACCACGGTAAGTTCGGTAACCCAAGAAAACACCGGGGAAAACAAACTAACCGGCAATCGCTTGAACCAGGAACCCATTCCGCAACCGGTTCCCAAGATGGAATTGACCCAAAACCAGAACGATAACGCCCCACTCAAACCCACCTTTCGGGGAGTTATGCCGGAACAGGAGGACCCATTCCGATTGGAAAACTCATTGGATGCCAAGGACGGATCCGCAGACAATAATCGCTTGGCGAAAAACCTATTGGTCATGGCTCGGGCCAAGTTTGGCCAGAAGAACTACGAGGAAGCTCAGAGTTTATTTCGAAAAGCCAACCGATTAGGAGAGATGAGCAAGGCTGAAAAAACGGAGTGGGCTTATTGCAAGCTTTATCAAGTAACGCGCGATCTCAACTCGAATGAGAAAACTATTCCCTTAGAGAAAATGGAGGCTGAGGTCAAATCTGCCATCGTCATGGCTCCGGAGTTATCCCGCGTCGGCCACAGCCTGCTTTCTCAGATTGCCAAAGAACAACTAAGCCGACGCAAACAACCGTCTTTCCAACCTGTAGCAGTTCGCCATAATCCCCAGGATATGAACGGCTGGCAAGTTGCTGAAACGCAGCATTTTCGGATCTTCCACCGGCAAGCCCGCCAGTTTGTCGAAAAAGTAGCCCAAGTTGCCGAAGCAACCCGCAAGCGAATGTATCGGAAATGGTTTAATGCCGAAGGGATTTGGCGAAGAAAATGCGATATCTTTTTACACGCCAACGGCAATGACTACAGCAAACAAACCGGAGTGCCGCGGAATTCTCCCGGACATTCCCGCATCGAAAGCAACAGCAGTGACGGTCAGGTCGTCAGTCGCCGAATAGATCTTCGCTGTGATAATCCCGATTTGCTCCATGCGGTTTTGCCTCACGAAACAACCCACGTGGTGTTAGCAGGACAATTTGGCGAACACATGGTCCCCCGCTGGGTGGACGAGGGAATCGCCGTACTATCCGAGCCGCCCTCTAAAGTGAATGTCCACAAACGCAACCTCACCCGCATCTCCCGCCAGGGCGATCTTTTTCATGTCCGGGAGTTGATTGAGATGAACGATTATCCCAAAGCCGACCGCATTGGTGCTTTTTACGCCCAAAGCGTTTCGCTGGTGGATTTCTTAACCAATCAACGCGATCCCCGGACTTTCACCAAATTTGTGCACGAGGGAATGGACAAAGGCTTCTTGCTCGCCTTGCAGCGACATTATGGATTTCAGAGTTACAGCGCTCTTCAGAATAGCTGGAGCCAGATGGTGCAAGGGCCGGATTCCCAGTCTGCCGGTTTGGCTCGCAAGTGAGCAACCCACCGATGCCAATATCACTCCAAAGTCTGGACTTCTACAGATAATACCGGGGGCAGATGCTCTGCGATAGCTGACCAATTATCTCCGCTATCCGCAGAGGCATAGACTTGTCCGCCTGTAGTTCCGAAGTAAACTCCGCAGGATTCCATTGAGGCGACTGCCATGGCGTCCCGAAGAATATTGACGTAGCAATTTTCTTGCGGCAAGCCATTTGTGAGAGGCTCCCAGTCGTTGCCGCCGGTTCGGCTGCGGTAAACGCGGAGTTTTCCTTCCGGCGGATAATGCAAGGAGTCGCTCTCAATAGGAACCACGTACACCGTTTCCGGCTCGTGCGCGTGAACCTGGACTGGAAAGCCGAAGTCGCTGGGCAGGTTTCCGCTGACCTCGTACCAGTTGTCTCCGGCGTCGTCGCTACGCATCACATCCCAATGCTTTTGCATAAAAAGCACCTCAGGCCTAGATGGGTGCAAAGCAATGCGGTGAACACAATGGCCCACTTCGGCATTAGGGTCGGGAATATATTCGGAATGTAACCCCTTGTTCTTCGGCTTCCAGGTTTGGCCGACGTCGTCGGTCCGGAAAGCCCCCGCTGCCGAAATGGCAATATGCATGCGCTGGGGATTACGCGGATCCAGCAGGATAGTGTGCAATCCCATCCCGGCGGCACCAGGTGCCCACTGAGATCCTTCGGCATCGCGCAAGCCTGCTAGTTCATGCCAATTTTTTCCCCCATCAGTGGAACGGAATAAGGCGGCGTCCTCAACTCCAGCGTAAACAGTTTCCGCATCCGTAAGGGACGGCTCTAGATGCCATACCCGCTTGAACTCCCAGGGATGTTGCGTGCCGTCGTACCACTGATGCGTGGTAAGAGGCCGACCGGTTTCCGGACTGGTGTCGTAAACGAACTTGTTGCTTTCACCCAACGGCATTCCCTCCGGAGTCGTAGCCGGAGCACCGGCGGGGGTTCCCGGTTGGTGCCAGGTTTTGCCGCCATCGTCCGAACGTTGGATGATTTGTCCGAACCAACTGCTGGTCTGGGAAGCGTAAATCCGATTCGGATCCACCGGGGAACCTTTCATGTGGAAGATTTCCCAGCCACCAAAATGAGGCCCTGCGACATCCCACTTTTGCCGTTTGCCATCAGATGTCAGAATAAAAGCTCCTTTTCGGGTGCTGACGAGGACGCGAACAGTACTCATGCAATTCTCCTTGAAGTGATTAGGCTTGGTCAGTTTTTCTCAGTAAGGATTTGCTTTCATTACCCATGCCACCCATCCCATAGAATTTCAACTGAGAATTGACAACGAATTTGTGGTACGGGACATTAATTTCGGACCTCGGACAAAATACTAATTAGCTCTTCCATTGAAATATTCCGAAGCAAAAATTTCTTTTCCCGGTTGGTCTCCCCACTTAATAACTCGATTTGGGATTTTTTGATTTTTAAAGCTTTACTCAAAACTTCGACCAACGCCTTGTTGGCCTTGCCTTGTTCCGGTGCAGCCGTAACCGCAACTTTCAGGGCTCCTGCTTGTTCACCCATGAGACCTGATCGTTTGGCTCCGGGCTGGGCATGCACGGGAAGGATTATTCCTTCTATGTGTTCTCGGATTTCGATCACTTGAATTTTTCCCTAACGACGCTCACAGGCCTTCGAAAATGGTTGAGCCCAATCGGATCAGGGTCGCTCCTTCTTCGATAGCAATTGGATAATCATTGCTCATGCCCATGGAAAGGTCGGTCATACTGTGGGGCGGTGATAAGGATGCCGAAAGCTCCTGACTTAACTTTCGCAGTAAAGAAAATGTTGGGCGGCAATTTTCCGGATCTTCCTCGAATGCCGCCATGGTCATTAAGCCACGGACTCGAATCCATTGCAAAGGATTTACCTTTTCCGGAATCTGACTGGCTTCTTGTGGAGACAAACCGTGCTTATTTTCTTCGCCGCTGGCGTTGATTTCCAAAAAGACATCCAATATTTTTTCCTGCTTGCGAGCCTCTTTTTCCAATGCCTGGAGTAAGCGGAAACTATCCACCGAGTGAATAAAGGTAACCAGCGGTAAGGTACGTTCGATCTTGTTGGTTTGCAAGTGACCGATCTGGTGCCAGCGAATGGTTTTGGGAAGTTCCTCAGCTTTTCGCCACAGTTCTTGAGGCCGGCTTTCCCCCAGATCCTGGATCCCTAGTTGGTACAGATCCAAGGCAACTTCGGGACTTACCGTTTTGGTTACCCCCACCAAAGTGATTTCATCACAGGAGCGACCCGCTTTTTTACAGGCGGTTTCGATGTTTTCTTCTATTATCTTTAATCGTTGTTGTAATAACTCAAAGCGTTCTGATTGTTCCATAGAATACCTGCTGACTGGAGACAAGTGGTTCCTTGCACGCCTGCAAGAAACCCCTGGTACTATAAGTGAAATTCATGAAAACTCACTGCTGGGCCAAATCCATATTGCCCCTCATCCCCCCTGCAGTTAGTTATAACTGCAGCCAAAACGTCCATTACTTAAATTCTATTGGAGCTGTTTGTTATGGCCGATGTTAGCGCTTTCCGCGGCTTTCGTTACAACCTTGCCCGTGCCGGAACGCTGGGAGACTTGGTGGCCCCGCCTTACGATGTGATCAATGCTGAGCAACAACAAAACCTGTATGATCGCAGTCCCTACAATATCATTCGCTTGACCCTGAATCCGGAACTGCCGGGGGATACCGAATCCAACAACCGCTACACGCGCGCCGCCAAATATTTGC
>CAZPPD010000024.1:0-16844 GCA_964588185.1 uncultured Alcaligenaceae bacterium
GCATTGTGGTTGGGAAGTTGGTCCCAGGAAATCCAGTTGACTCCCTTCCATCTTTATTTGGAACAAACTTCCGAAGGGCTCAGTCTTCTGGGTTGGCCGGACAATTTGGATAACGCCAATCCTGAAGGCTCAGTGGTTTTGATGCTTGCCGATCCGTTCACATTTCCGATTGATGTTTTTCTCGGCAAAATAAACGACGAAATACCTGGTTTGCGGATCGTGGGAGGCATGGCTAGCGGAATTCATTCCATCGGCGAATGCCGCATGATCCTTGGGGATAAGCAAATCGATCAGGGGGCAGTTGGTGTTTTGATGGAAGGTCCCCTGCAAGTTCGTCCCGTGGTTTCTCAAGGCTGCCGCCCTATCGGCAAGCACATGGTGATTACCAAAGCCAAAGATAACGTAATCCTGGAACTTGGCGGCAAGACACCTCTCCAACAAATCCAGGAATTATGGGATCAGTTGGATGAGCCGGATCAGAGACTTTTGGAACGGGGCTTGCACGTAGGCCGTGTGATCAACGAGTATCAGGGAGAATTTCAGCGCGGAGATTTCCTGGTGCGAAATGTGATGGGTTTGGACCGCGATAGCGGTTCGTTGACAATTACCGATCACGTCCGCGTAGGACAAACCGTGCAGTTTCATGTTCGCGATGCAGAAAGTGCGGATGAGGATCTTCACGCGCTCCTGCAGATGGATATTGCGGCCCATGAAAAACGTCCGGCTTCCGGGTTGTTGTTCAGCTGTAATGGTAGGGGAACCCGTTTATTTCCCGAACCGGACCATGATGCCAAGGTGGTGCAAACCGAAGCAGGGGCATTACCATTGGCGGGATTCTTCGCTCAAGGAGAGATCGGACCGGTAGGCGGGAAGAATTTCATACATGGCTTTACAGCAAGTGTGGTTTTGTTTGAAGAGTAAAGGCAGGAATTAGGAGGCAGAAAACCCGACATCTGACTTTTCGGGTTTGTGATAGCCGGCCTAATAAGCATTTCGGTCGAACAAGGCTTTCGAAACTGTTAACCAAAGAATCTGCAAGTCCAACCACGGAGTCCAGTGGTTAATGTAGTAAAGGTCGTATTGGACCCGCTTTCTCAAGGAAGTGTTGCCCCTCCACCCATGAACCTGGGCCCAGCCGGTAATGCCGCATTTTACCGTATGCCGAGCCATATAGTTGGGAATGGTGTGGCGGAACTGTTCAATGAAGACGGGTCGTTCCGGCCGGGGGCCAACCAAGCTCATATCTCCCCGCAGAACGTTAATCAGTTGCGGGAGTTCATCCAAACTGGTCTTTCTCAAAAAGGTTCCCAATTTCGTGCGTCGCGGATCTTCTTTCTGAGCCCAAACCGCTCCCGTTTGCACCTCGGCATCCACACGCATGCTCCGGAACTTCAGCATCCTAAAGGGCATGCCGTTTAAACTGCAGCGTTCTTGAGAGTAAAAAATGGGGCCTTTACTGGTCAGCTTCACCAGCAAAGCAATCAAAATCATGATGGGGGAAAGGAAAACCAATAACAGCAATGATAAGGCGATATCCATGGTTCGTTTCACAAATACATTGAGGCCAAAGTGAGGGCTTTCCAACAAACTGATCATCACCATCCGTTCCAAGGGGGTGACCCCGAGGGATAACCCGGAAAGGCCCGGTAAATCCGTTACCAGGCGAACTTCGGTGTAAGTATCGGAAAGCACGTTAAACGCCGCACGAATATCCTGCTGGCGTTGCAAAGGGAGGCATATGAACACATAGGCGATTTTGTATTTCTTGATAAGCTTCGGTAAGTCTTCTATTCTTCCTAAAATGTCCAGGTCTGCACTTAGTTCCGATTGGTCTTCGTCCACGAACCCGATTGGCTTAATCCCCAGCCAGGTGGACCGGCGCAATGTTCGGGCTGTGGACCGGGCAACTCGACCGGTTCCGACAATTAAGGCGTAGGTTTGGTTGTAGCCTCGACTGCGAATCCAGCGGACTGCTGCCCAAGTAAAACGCCGCGAAATCAGCAATAAGAGGACGGTAAAGGAAGAAAACAGGATCATCGTGGCCCGGGATTGAAAGTCGGTTTGCAGGAAAAAGGTGCTGGCCATGACCAGCAAAGAAACCAACACAACCCCCTTGAGAATCCCGGCTACCTCTTCATGAAATCGGCGCAGGCGATGGATTTCATACTGCCCGGTTACCCGGTAGGCGACTGCGCTCAGGATTAGCACTAAAGGGAGCAAACCGAGACTTACCCAAATGTCGATAGGCTCACGGGTAATCGGCAACCACCCGGTCTCAAATCGCACGAAGTAAGCTCCCAGCCACGCCAGGGCTGTCATGATGAGGTCGGAGCAAATGAACCAAAAGATAAGGATCTGACTGCGTTGTTTGATCATGAATTGGTCCAATCCCTGGACTAATGTTGCCCATCCTGGGCTGGAAACACTCCGGTTTTAACATGGGAACTCTAGGACTGTCAACACGACCAAAATTGCCGGGTCCCCGTGTCCCACTGAATTTTGGGTTTGGAATCCACCTATTGGTCTGAAGCATGCTCGCCGAGATTCTCAAAGGACTTAGCTTTCAGTCAAAAACGCGGAAGATTCAGGGGGGGCGAGCATGGCACGCAAAATATCTGATGAATCCCAAAATCAGTGGGACACCCTTCGCCCTTTTAATAGTTTGTAGGATTTTATTTTCGTGCTAATGTAGGTGTGTTTCGGAAAGGAATCTTTTATTGTAACTTTTTAGGTTCCAGGGAGAATAACATGCCGGTTCACCGATTTTGTATCACCCTTGTTATAGTTTTCGTTTGCTTTACAAGTTTCAGCTTGGCACCGGCTGGAGGTAATCGGCCCCGCCTTCGCAAAGAGCGAGGACAAGTTCACGAAATTGACCTGAAGGTAGGAAAGATCACCTTAAAGTATGACGATGATGACGATCCGTCCCAGACTCAAACCTTCAGCCTTGCCGGTCCAAACATTCCGGTGGAGACAGATAGGGGTGAAAAGGCGAAGCTGGAAAGTCTTAAGCCCCGGCATGAGGTGGAGCTTTCGTTATCCCCGGTTGGAGATGTGGTTCACATTCGGGTGGATGCTCCCAGAATACGTTTTAATCGTGTCAAGTCAGTTGATCCCAGCGAGAGAACCATCACGTTGCGAGGGGATGAAGATACTCCCGATCGGAAATTTGCCGTCTCCAAAACTTGTGAGATCAAAATTCACAAGAAGGAAGGAAACTTAGCCGGCATCCGGCCGGCCATGGATATCAACTTGGTCTTGTCCCTGGATCGAACTCGGGTGAATTCCATCTCTGCTTTCTTTCGTTCCTCCCATTCAGACGGAAGAGAAGTGGTCATCCATGCCGTGGACCCCGTGAAGCATACCATCCAAGTCATCAAAGGGGGACATGGCCATTTCAGTTTGGTTACCTATCCTTTAACGCCGGATTTTCGCTACTACGGTCCGAATGGTTATGAGCAAATAGCCCTGTCCGAATTACCTACGGTGAAAAGCATCGCCGACCTGGTCACCGCGCCGGCTTTCCGCTTACGCTTCTCAAATGGGAAACTAATCGCCATCTTTGGAAGACCTGCCTGGATCCAAGGGAAAATTGCCTCTGTTGACCTGGACAAACGCATTCTCACCTTGCAGACGGGTGCCGGATATCGACTTGCGGCGGATACCGCCATCCGTTTCGGACGGGAAACCAAAAAGCTGGAGGAATTGACCGAAGGCTTGGAGGTTGGGCTCCGCATGTCGATGGACGGAACGAAAGTTACCCGGGTCGGCAGTTGGGATGATGATTAGCGATTACTGCACCAGTACGAGGATAAAAAAATGGAACTCCTCCAACCCGGCGTGGAGAAATATTCCCTTACGCGCCGGGTTGGTGGAGTCCACTGGATGAATCCGCTTGATGATTCTCCTTGATTGACACGAGAACAATAAATCCGGCAATGGTTCCTATTCCGCCAAGAATGATCCACAGAATCGGCAGATGATCCTGAAGTGTTCCGGATGAAGCCGCTGCGCCGGACCGGCCCAGCCAATAGAGAATAAAGATAAGAATACCGTTGTGCAGAGCATGCAGGATCATGGAAGGAATCACGCTCTTGGATTTCCAACACACCCAACCGAGAATAACGCCGAGCAATGTGGTGGTGAGGAGCCGCGGAACTCCTAAGGTGGGAGAAATTAACAAGTGAGAAAGCCCGAAGAGGAATCCCGAAATCAATATGGTGAAGAGCGGATTACAATATTTTCGTAATGCGTTAAATAAGTAACCTCGGAAAAACAATTCTTCCCCGATTCCTTGACCGGCATGAATAGCGATGAAAAACCACAGCGGCAGTAACTGACTGGCAGCTCGGATGGGCGCTGCCATCTTCGCCAGTTGGGCCACATTCGAATCGGCAAAGCCGGAT
This sequence comes from uncultured Alcaligenaceae bacterium, assembly GCA_964588185.1. Lineage (GTDB taxonomy): Bacteria > Planctomycetota > Planctomycetia > Gemmatales > Gemmataceae > CAZPPD01. Next base: position 4,407 of record CAZPPD010000024.1, read on the forward strand.
AAATGAGCCCAAATCAGAAACTCCAGAACCAAGGCCCACAGCGAAATGCCAAGTAAGCAACTCCCAAATAGTGCCAACCCCGCCGGCTTGCGCAGGGATAATCCAGTCTGAAAGATTACCCGTCCATAATAGGAGAAGAATAACGGTAGCCCGGCAAAAAGAACAATACCGAGCATTCCCATGACGACCAAATAGGTTACCAAGCCGGTTGGATCCGGGTCCTCGGGATCAACCATGCCGGATAAGGTTCCTTGGACGACGAAGGTAATGGAAAAAATCGCACCTAAACAAATGAAAGCAGTAACCAGATTTGCCAAGGGCCGAGTTTTATTCGGCCGGCGAAATAGTTCTCCCCAATTGTTTTGCTCGTTATAAAGAACATCTTCCGCACCAAACACTCGAGCTGCCAAAGCGATCGCCGCGATGGAGTAGGTTATGGTTGAAGAAATGACGATAATGGCAAATAACCCCGACGCCGTTCCTTCGAACAGATCTCGACCAAGCAACACAATGTTGAGAAGTGGGACCAAACTCAAACTGGGAGTCAGGTTGATGCCGGGAATCATCCCGGCTAAACCTGGCCCCAGGGAAAATAGCATCAAGGGAATAATGTAGGCTTGGGCTTCTTTGAAGCTCCGGGCAAAACTGGTTATGGAAAGCAACAAAGCTGAAAAAAAGCCGGCAAAAAGAAGTAACAAACCAAAAATTTGCAGCACCAACTGAAGAGATATTCCTTGCTGACCGAAAAGTTCTTCGCCCAGTCCGCTGTACCATACGGTGAGGGTCATCATCACCAAGTTGATTAGAGCTGTTAAGACGGCGACGGTCCAAACGGAAACATACTTGGCAAAAAGCAACCCCAATCGGGGCACGGGAGCGGCGACCAAGACCTCCAAGGTTCCCCGCTCCCTCTCTCCGGCAGTCAGATCAATAGCAGGGTAAACCGCCCCGGTAATGGTCATCAAAATTAGGATAAGGGGAACCAATGCCGCCAAGGGAAAGTCTTGCTCGGATTCAATTGGATCAATTGCTTTGCTATGTGCCCGAAGAATATTCCTGCGGTCAAGAGGGGTGCTTTTGACCGCTTCCTCTAAAAAGGCGTTGTTGATCGTGGCAATTTTCTTCTCCACTTCCCGCAAAGCCTTCAGAGAACGGTAGGAATTCTTGAGATAAAATAACTCCCAAAAGGGAGCCGGCTTTCCATCGATCCAATTTTCTTTTGGATACTTGCGGCGAAAGGCAAGATCGATCTGCCCTTTGGCAAGATATTCCAAATATCCCTCACCCCGGATCAAGATCTTGCATTGATCTCCATTAATGGAGAGCCTTTTGGCAAATGCCAACGCTTCTTCGTCGGAGGAGCACCCCAGTAAGACACCGGGGTCTTTTTGCAAGGCTAAATCACCAGCTAATAAAAATTGGCGGAAGGCGATACTCAGCAAGGGATAAAGCAGCATGGGCATCAGGACCAACGTCAAGATGGTCCGCCGGTCGCGCAGAATCTCGCTAAGCTCTTTGCGAATCAACCGCAGCAGACGGCCGGTGTTGCCTCTCAGGGATTGGTTCCGGTTAGAATCGGATTTGGGAGTGGTCATCCATCCTCTTCGTCAATAACGGATGCAAGGGCAGGGCCCACTTGCGATAATTTCAAAAACATCTCGGTCAAGGACAAGCAATCGGAGGCAATCCGTAATTCCTGGAGGGTCCCTTCCCGCACCAACCGGCCTTTGTGCAACAGTCCAAAACGATCACATAACCGTTCGGCTTCATCCAAGCGATGTGTCGAAAGAATAACGGCTTTGCCTTGATTGCGGAGATGGGCGATATATTCCGTGACCACTTGGCTGCCCAGGACATCCAGCCCCATGGTGGGCTCGTCCAACAGCATTACCGGTGGTTGGTGAATCAACGCCCGCGCCAAACTGACCCGCTGACGTTGCCCGGTACTCAGGATAGCACATCGGCGGTCCAGCAGTTCATAAAATCCCAATAAGCGGCTGAGTTTGTGGAGTTCTTGGTGAACGGAATCCAGGGGAACGGCATACAGATCGGCAAAGAACAGTAACATCTCCCGGACAGTAAGGGCTTGGTACAAACCGGCTGTAGCGGACACCAACCCGACGCGGCGTTTAACTTCATTTGGGTTAACAGAAGTTGAATACCCGGCAATCGAGGCGTGCCCGCTGGTAGGATGCAAAAGCCCGGACAGCATTCGAATGGTGGTGGTTTTCCCTGCCCCATTCGGACCCAGCAGACCGTAAACCTCCCCTGTCGGAACGGAGAAAGATAAATCATCAACTGCTGTGATCTCTTTTCCGCCGGAGAGGAGAAACTGTTTGGTAAGATTTTCAACCTGAATCATCGCTGGAATTGGGTTTCGGATAGGAGTTCACTGAGCTTTTCCCTGCCAAAGATGCCGGACTTGGCCATAAGTCAACGAACCCCATCTTTTCGTAACCGAAGTTGCCGGACTTTGGTGGAAGACAATCAAACCAACTCCAGCATGTTCAGCATATCACTATTAATTACGAATCGGCCCATTTTATGGGCTGGGGCTGGATTTCATCATCCGGACGGGGACCGGCATCGGACCGGCCACTACCTTCCAGCCGGCTGATTGGACGAACGGACATATCCTGATTGCAAAGAATCTGGCAACTGAGCCGGACTCCGGACAGGTCCCTTGCCTGGAGGATATTCTTTTCTGCTTCGGTATATTTGCTTGGTTCTCCGGAGATAAACTCTACCCGGCAGGTTGTGCAAGCGGGCTTACCGCCACAGGCATGAAGCTGGTCGACTCCGGCTTCATCCTCCAAGGCCAAGACAAGTCGTTTGCCTTCCGGAACCTGAAATTCTCCGAATCCTTCTACCGTTAGTTTGGGCATGATTAATTCCCAGCTAGAGTCCAATTATGAAGAGTCAAAACAAAGATTACTTTTTGGAAGTTTCCAAACTCGGTTCATACGGTGGAAAAGCAATTATCGTTCGCTCCCGGGCAGGATAAACCACAACCCAATTTCTTTCCCGAACCGTATTTTTTGCATTGGAAAAGATACCGTCCAGCCAAAATTCTGCTCCTTTTTCTATTTGAATGGTATCCTCCTTCCCACCCCTTTCCGGCGTGGATCTCAAAACCACAAAAGAATCGTCCTTTACGGATTTAATATAGCCCCGAACGGCTCGGTCTTTCGATTGCACCAAAATTTTGTGGGGAGCTTTTTCCTTACGGTAGTATCCTAAAACCGCCCTTCGCCCGGGGCGACAGGCAACATTTACCGGGCATTGTTTTCCATCCAAAATAAAGGAAACCTTTCGACAATTCAGAGTAACGGTTTCCCACTTTTCTTTAAAGTAGCGTTTCACTCGGAGGCTTACTCCCACATCGGTCACCCGAGAGGGCGACTCGGTTTCGTAGCCCAGAATAACTGCCGGGCAGGTCAGGTCGTTGGCAAAGCCTCTTCTTCCATCCTTTTGGGGCAGCAATTCTTTTGGGTCGAATTCCGATCCCATGGTGAAGGATGAGATTATTTGCTTGCGGGGCGGATGGACTTGGACCCAGGATCCGGGTTTTAAAACTGCTGAGGCATTATTGACATCCACTTCTTCTCTGCGAAAGCCTGTGTCCTTGCCGGCAATTTTCACGGTCACAATTTTCGGCGGATTTGTTTTGGTGTGGTAATCGATGTGACTGAAATGGACCCGAACATCCATGCTGCCGTTTGGATTGATCGCAACAATCTCTCCCCACAAGAAATCAGGGGTGTGGTACATATTCAGCCAAGTATCTTCATAGAAGTATCCCCATCGTCCCGGTTTGAGTGCATTGGCATAGGTTTTCTCATTCACCAGCTTACCATTGATCATACAGGCAGTGCCTATCTTCTTAACCCGGCGAGTGATGGTTTCTCCTACCTTGGAATGCCGGCCGAATTTCGACCAGCTTATGTATTCAAAAAAACCAATGCGAACAGTGAATTGCTTCAGGCAATCCTTTTGATTGGAAGGACAATCCTTGACTGCAATGACTTTTCCGCCAAAAGCCGCAGTGCTGGCAAAGCTCCATTTTTCGCAGGAAACCCAAAGGAGACCTGTGAAGATGATCGTGACAATAGTTCTCGACATGGTTCTTCCTAATTGTTAGTCGCTTAATATCCAATCTGGAAGTTCGATTATAAATTATTTCTTAGGCATCTACCTCAATAAACTTGATGGATCTTTGAGAATCCGTACGTGATGTATTGGGAATTATCGGTCACTCTCTTGGTGTGTAATAAAACTAGCGGTTTGAGGTATTTCAAACCGCTAGAAAGATTGCCTAGTTTTCTGATTACTTTACTTTTCCAATCGCAACACAACCAGCAGGCCGTGTCCACAGCCAAGTCCCTTTTGGAGATTCCGTTCCAAAGATTGGAATGTATAAGCGAGCTGAGGTTCTAATATATTGGCACGGGGATCCCCAAATCCCATCCAGTTCACATCATTGATTACGCGATCAATACTCATCAAAGCAAATTGTAATGGAGCGGGGAATTTGGACCAGCCTTTAACTTCCGTTAACCGCAAAGCATTTTCTACGCGGCGTTGGGTAAATTTGATAAGGGTATTCCAACAGTCTATATACTGGCGGTAGAACTCAGTAAACTTGGATCCTTCCGGAACTATCATTGGATCAATCATCAGGTCCAACAAATTGGTTCGCATATGGTCTTCCAGCAATTTGTTGATGCCCGAACGAACGGGGGGGATGTCAGGATTGAATTCTTGGGTATCCGAATGCCGGCCCATCAGAATGGAACGGTCCACCTGAACATCGACCTGAAAACGGCCACGTTTAGATTTGGAATTGATTTCCGTAACTAATTGGGGAATTTCTTCACCACCCCAGTAACGAATGGGAAAGTGTTCTGCCTGGGACATGGCTTCCGGATTGCCCAGGTAAAGGTAACTCATGGTGTACGGAGCAAATTTTTCTTTTTCCGTTTCCGCGTTCCAGTAACAAGGCCATTCCAAGGAATACCGCCCCAACAAATCCAACACTACCAAGCTGCCGTTTTTGCCATGATTGGCAACATCGGTCAATAAGGTAACCAGATTTGAACGCTCCAAATGGGAAAGAGAGCCATAAGAGGAATAATAAATGTCAAATGGGTCTTCTTTTTGGATTGGCCCCAATCCTTCATTGAGGTCTGCTAAGTCGAAGCGAACATTGGAGCGATCAGCATAATTCTTCTTCCCCTGCTCAATCATGGCGGGACTTAAGTCCACGCCAAAATAATATAAATCATCTTCATCAACTAACCAATCATGGTATTCCTGCAAACTAAGATGGTCTCGTTCCATCCGCGTGAGATTATCGAAGCCTTGTCCGGAACCACAACCCAAATCCAAAATTCGCAGGGTAGAAGCCATTTTCTTCCGGCGATCTACCATTTCGGAGACCGGACCAAGAAGAGCAAAGCGCGTTACCTGATCTTCCCAATACAACCGGGTGTTGTGAAATTTTCCCCATAAGTTAGCAATATAACTATTATAATTCCCCTCACTAACCGCCGTCTGGTAAGTCCGCTCACCACGAGAATAGCCGGATTTTTTCGTTTTAATCATATTTTGTTTCTCTCCAAACTAAAGGAAATACCAGAAAATAATGAACACGATTGTTGCGAGAATTAAAAGCGTAACTTTGCTTTTAATTATTTCCTCATTATTGATTTGCCCATATTACCATTATAGTTTTCATAATTTTATTTGATATATAAAACAAATGATATCATGAGCTTCGTTCCGATGACTTTGGCAAAAATCACAAAGCCCGGCACGCAAGAATAAAAGGGCAGAAAGCAAGCAATATCTTCCGCGCCAATGGGAATTAAATGGTAAATGGAAAAAAGCTAACTATTGAAATAATCCGGTTCAGAACCGGAGATCCATTTAATGTTGCAACCAATGCTTGGTTTTTGATCGGAAGGGATTGGTTGATGGTTGAGAACTGCATCCATGGCCGCTTTCAAGTCCTTCCCGGTAACAGGAATGCCGTTTTCCGGGCGACTCTCGTCATATTGGCCGCGATACACTAACTTGTGGTTTTGGTCAAACAAGAAAAAATCCGGGGTACAAGCGGCACGGTAGGCTTTTGCCACTTCTTGAGATTCGTCAAATAAATAGGGAAAGGTGTATCCTAAGGTTTTTGCTTCTTCGGCCATTTTTTCCGGACTATCATCCGGATGGGTAGAAACGTCATTCGAGCTAATCCCTACAATCCCTACCCCTTTGGCTTGATATTCCTGGCACGTTTGCGCGAGGTGTTTGTTCAAGTGTTTCACAAAAGGACAATGATTGCAAATAAACATTACCAACAACGGGCGATTGGAAAAATCTTGGCGAGAAATGGTCTTGCCATCAACCGTTGAAGGAAGAGAAAAGTCAGGCGCTTCTGTTCCCAGTTCAAGCATAGTTGAAGGCGTTAAAGCCATGAATTCTCCTTTCAGGAAAGAATAGCGGGAGAAAATCTATTCCAAACTTAACCAAGATGCGTTTCTTCCGGAGGGATACAATAAGATACAGGCATGATATGAATTTTACCCTAAAAGGATAGATGCCGGAAAGGACAGAACATTTTTTATTAAAAACTGTCTGGAAAATTTTTACATAAATCCATTTCAGGAAAATAGTTTACGTCGACAGCATTCTGATTTTTTCAGACACATCTTGCCGAACATTTCAGGTCGGTTATAATCCTGCGAAGGAGCATCACATCCTTTTGCTGCAAGGAGGCAGCAAGCAATGACTCAAACACTAAATCTTGTTGAAAATCTTCTTTACCAAGGGCGGAATCTACACAAGTTAGGGGTTCAGGAGAGAGCTCTCGACGTCCTTCGCCGATTGGTACATTTTCGCAACTTGCCATCCAAGGTAGCCCGAGAAACCCGGCTTAGGCTGGCAGAGTTATACAGCCGGCGCCGCCGCTTCAAACAAGCCCGGCGACAAGCAGCAGTGGTACTTCATCGCCAACCCAATCAACCCCGCTACCAGGCGCTCTTGGGCAAACTTTCCAAAGCCGACATCTATTGTGATTCCCAACGGGCCATGGATCATTTCCACAACGCCTTAAGACAGGATCCCAGGAATGTTCGATATCTCACCGCTTTCGGCATTATCTGTTGCCAACAGGGAAGGCCGGGAATGGCTCTGAAATCCATGCGGCTGGCTTACCGAATTCAACCGGAGGCTCCGATCGTTCTTCGCAGATATATCAAAGTCCTTCAGCAGCTTCGCAGATTGGCGGAGGCCAAGAACATATTGGACTCCGTTTACTTTCGCTTGGCCAAAAAACCCTGGTTCCAAAAGCTGCGAAGCGATTTTCAATTTTTCGTGTTGCACCACAGACAAAAGAGCCAATCCAAGGAGGTGCAGGAGGAGTTTGCAGAAGAAGAGCCCTGCTTGTTGACATTTCCCTCGGCCAAGTTGAGATTAATTTCAGCGGCAGAGGAATCCTTCGTTCGAAAAGATTCGCCGCATCAACTAGGCGGTCCAAAACAGTTTTCTCCAAGACCACGGCCGGAAAGCCAAGAACCGGGCAATTGAATCTGCTTAAGTGCTTGAAATTGGAAGTGAAGACACAGAAGACGGGAGGACTTCCCGTCTTCTTATTTTGCTATTCTAAACAATTAACTCGATTCCCAGTTTCGTTGTCTGGGTATCCACGTCGGTCCCAACTAATGCTCCCGCATCATAGGTGTCGAAACCACTCTGGCCATTCACCAGTCCCACAAACAAGGCAATATCATCCGGAGTGAAGAGATCATCGTATGTGAAATCATCATCTCCCCCTCCAAGGAACGCATGGACCCGGCGTCCTACTGAGCCGCCGACCAACACAACGTCCATCCCCCTGCCGCCCCGGTAAGTCAAAGAACCATTGGTTGCCGCAGTTCCCACATCGCCGAAGTTTGTGAATAAGTTTAACCCATTATTCAGGCGGACATCGAGATTCCTGCCAAAGGTTGTCCCCGCTCCGCCTCCATTGATTTCCACTACATCATCCCCATTGCCGCCTTGGATACGGACATCTCCGACTAAGTCGACCGGGTCATTTACTCCGCTTCCATTGTCCCCGGGTGCAATCAACACCGAATTAATCCCCGAACCCACCCGGATGCTGGTTCTTCCATTTACCATTGTGTTATCGACGTTCACGGTATCATCGCCGGAACCGGCGGACAGAGTCAGGTTTCTATTTACCTCCACGGTTCCATAATAGCCGGAGTAGAAATTATTCGTCCCGGATCCCAAATTTATGTTGGCAGAACCGGTAACCGTGGTCGAATCCAAATCGACATCATCAAGCCCCGAACCACCCCGGTAACTAAGATTTCTGCCAATGGTGGTCGTAGCGCCCGGCCCCGCAGAGGTGAACAACGAGTTATCCCCGCCGCTGAGGGAAAGCGATGCATCCAAAGCGACGGAAAAATCATTACTTACACCTAGTGTTACGTCATCATCCCCGTTTCCACCGGAAATACGAAGCCGGCCGCCAATTGTTACCGGGCCAAAATCCGCAGCATAGAAATAGTTATTTCCGTTCCCCATATTAATGTTTGCGTTCCCCGTTATTTCCGTGGTATCCAAATCGACAATGTCACTCCCGGAACTGGAGGAATAAGTTAAGCTTCCATCCACAGTAAGATTTCCGGTTGGATTAAATCCACTGCGCGTTGTATTATCTCCCCTGCCGGCGTACATAACCAGATTTCCACCAATCGTGGTAGTATTGGCATCCCCGATAAATATGCCGTCATTTCCGGAGCCTAAATCCATTCGCAGAAATCTACCGATAGCAACCGGGTTATTCAGTGCTCCGCCGCCATTATCCGCGGGGGCGATTTGAACATCATTATTTCCATTTCCTAAACGAAACCGAGCGAAACTCGCCACATCGAGGTTATCCAAGTTGATAATATCTCCATCTTCCCCGGAATTGATGGATAACGAATTGCCTAAGATTACATCCCCATTGGCGGCATTATCGGCGAGATCGTACCCGGTATACACCGCATTGTTTCCATCTCCCAAATTCAGGCGAACCGCACCGGTAATGGTCGTTTCATCTAATATGATCAAATCAATTCCATCACCACCCACAAAACTCAAGCTGCGTCCCAATGTTACCGTGGTTGATCTTTCTCCCGTGATCAAGGAGTTATCCCCGTCGCCGGCATTGATGGATACGCGTCCCTCAATTTCCAGGTAATAGTTTTCGGATCCCAAGGTTATAATGTCGCTGTCATCCCCGGAATTAATCGTCAGATTTCCGCCTATTTCTACTGCACCATAATAGTTCGTTGTGAAATAATTATCGCCATTGCCTAGTTGTAAATCCACATCTCCAGTTATAGATGTGGAATCAAAGAATATATCATCATTTCCATCTTCACCCCGGAATTCAAAATCGCCGTCGATATTCGCACCTGACCCAAGTGCAAAGCCGGTGTCCAGTAATAAGTTTCCCTCTCCTCCTTCGATAGACACATCACCATCTATATTCACCTGGGAATCTATTTGATATCCAAAAGTAATTTCATCATCATCGTCCCCCGTACTTATAGAAAGATTATTATTGAGCGCACCTTTAATGGCATAAGTGTCGTCAATATATACTCGGTCCATACCTGCACCGGTGTTTATCGATACCTTGGCGTCTAAATCAAAACCATATAGGTCTAAGGTAACCGAATCATCCCCATCCCCCGCATCAATGGTTAACTCACCGGTTACGGTGGTAGTTCCATATAACGCACCGCCATCGAAAATATCGATTTGATTATCGCCGGATAAAACTACATCCACATCGGTGTTGGTATTATCCGTGGTGATGGTGACATTCCCACCAACCGTTTCCACGGAAATAATGGCAGGAACAATCCGATCCTGTAATTGTTCCACGGATAAGGTGGTTCGAGAGTTTGAATTCATGGTTGGCCCTTTCAATGCGGCTTGGGATGGACGGATAATGGGCAAAGATGGTACTGCAGATCTCCGGAGTACTTTGGCAAACTTGTTGGATTTTTGATTTAGATAACAAGATCGTGAAACAATCAGAATGGAAATATTTTCAAGTAATCAATTATTCCAATTTAGTGCAAGTCTGGTGGTTTCACGAGGTTACAATCTTATCGGCAAAGGATTTGATAAAGGAAAAAACTCAGGATTTCAAATGAAAAATTCTTAAAACTAATTTTTTCAGGAAAATGCTCCCATCCCGCAATACCTCTTCGAAACTTATTTCTGAATTTTTTCGTATAGTAATTTACATCGTTATTTCCGGTTCCCGAGGCATCAACCATCTCCTTTCAAGAATCGTCATCCAAGGAGGACTAATGTTTACCCATAAGTTTCCATTGCAAATTCTTTTTCTCATCATTGGTTTCCTTGTCACTTTAAATCAGGAAGGGATGTCCGCGCCCATCAAGCCGACGCCGACCGGCAAGAAAACCGGTCTGATTCCTCGTGAGATTCTCTTTGGAAATCCTGATAAGGCTTCTGCCCGCCTGAGCCCCGACGGCAAACACATCAGCTTTTTGGCACCGTTGAAAGGAGTGCTCAATGTTTGGGTGGGCCCCGTGGCTGATCCCTCCCAAGCCAAACCGGTAACGCAGGACAAGAAACGCGGCATCCGAACTTATTTCTGGGCGTACAACAACAATCACATTCTTTACCTGCAGGATGCCGACGGTGACGAAAACTGGCATGTTTACCGGGTGGATTTGCAGAGCGGGAAAACCAAAGATCTAACCCCGCTCAAGAAAGTCCGGGCGGAGATTGCCGAAGTCAGCCGCAAGTTCCCCAACGAAATACTTGTCGGCCTCAATAATAGAGATCCGCGTTTCCATGACATTTACCGGGTAAATTTAAAGACGGGAGAAAAGGAACTCCTCCAGAAAAATACCGGCTTCTCGGGATTCATCACCGATGAGGATTACGAAGTCCGCTTTGCCAGCAAGTTCACGAAAGACGGCGGCAACCAGATCTACAAACCCGATGGCAAAGGCGGCTGGGGGAAGTTCCTAAAAATCCCCATGGAAGATACCCTTACCACCAACATTGTGGGGTTTGATAAGTCCGGAAAAGTGGTTTATATGCTGGACAGTCGAGGCCGCAACACGGGTGCATTAACGACGTTGAATCTGAAAACCGGAAAACAAAAGGTCATCGCCCAGAGTAAAAAAGCGGATGTCGGCGGCGTGATGATTCATCCCACCGAGCACACTATCCAAGTGGTATCCTTCAATTACAAACGTAAGAAATGGAAAATCCTGGACCCCGAGGTAAAGGAAGATTTCCAAGTCCTGAGAAAAGTAGCCGATGGGGACATTACTATTACCAGCCGTACCAAAGAGGACAAAAAATGGGTGGTTGCCTTTCTCTTGGATAACGGCCCAACCAAATATTACTTGTATGACCGCCCCTCCAAGAAAGCCGAGTTCCTGTTTTCCAATCGCGAAGACTTGGCCGGTTGGCCTTTGCAGAAGATGCATCCGCTCGTCATCAAATCGCGCGACAATCTGAATCTGGTTTCTTATCTGACGCTTCCGCCCGGAAGCGGCTCTTCCATCAAACCGAAAGATCCATTGCCCATGGTTCTTTATGTTCACGGCGGCCCTTGGAGCCGAAATCGCTGGGGCTACAATTCCATCCACCAATTCCTTGCCAACCGAGGGTATGCGGTTCTGAGTGTGAATTTCCGCGGCTCCACCGGATTCGGTAAGAAATTCCTGAACGCGGCCAATAAAGAATGGGCCGGAAAGATGCATGATGATCTGATTGACGCGGTCGAATGGGCCATTCAACAGAAGATTGCCGATCCCGACAAAGTTGCCATTATGGGCGGCAGCTATGGCGGCTATGCCACCTTGGTGGGCTTAACCTTTACGCCGGAGAAATTCGCCTGCGGCGTCGACATCGTCGGCCCGTCCAACCTGGTTACGCTATTGAAAACGATTCCTGCTTATTGGGAGCCGGTGGTGCAACTTTTCAAGGACCGAGTCGGCGATCACACCACCGAAGCTGGCCGCAAAGATCTCGCCAAACGTTCTCCCATTACTTATGTCGAAAAAATCAAGCGTCCCTTGTTGATAGGGCAGGGGGCAAATGATCCGCGTGTGAAACAAGCGGAATCTGACCAAATAGTCGATGCCATGCAGGAAAAAAAGATCCCGGTCACCTACGTCCTCTATCCGGATGAGGGCCACGGATTTGCCCGTCCAGAAAATCGGCTATCCTTTTTCGCCATTACCGAAGCGTTCCTGGCTCGGCACTTAGGCGGAAGATTCCAAGCCATCGGTGATGCTTTCGAAGGATCTTCGGTGCAAGTTCCCACCGGCGCAGGCGATGTCGCGGGCTTGGCGGGGGTATTGAAAGGCCTAAAGAAAGAATTCGTGAACT
>CAZPPD010000025.1:0-16838 GCA_964588185.1 uncultured Alcaligenaceae bacterium
CTCGTCGACTCGCACCTCCGGATGGTCGCTGGTCGGTAATCCATTGGGGTAATCCTACCGCCGAAAAGCAAGCGGTTCATGCTGCCAATGTGTTGTTGGATCGTTATGGAGTGGTCGCCCGCGAACTTGCCGGGCAGGATCCCGCCTTGCCCCCTTGGCGAGTGTTGTACCAGATCTATGATCGTATGGAACTATCCGGAGAAGTCCGCCGAGGATATTTCATCGAGGGTTTGACGGGAACCCAATTCGCTTTGCCCGAAGAAGCCAAGAAATTGCAAACTCTGGTAACTCATGAGGCGGAACCCGGCAAACCAATATTGATCCATAGCCTTGACCCGGCCAATCTCTATGGAGCCGGAGCGCCGTTCGTCATTCCTTGGATGGAAAAGGATTCTCGCTCATTTTTGCGGCGAACAGGAAACTGGCTGGTTATCTGCGCCGGACAACCGGTGTTGCTGATCGAACAGCAGGGGAAACGTTTGACGGCGTTCCCTTCTGTAGGAACAGACCAGCTGACCTTGGCGGTGCAAACCCTGCCCACCCTGTTGGAATATGAACGGCGGTTCTCCACCAGGCATAAGTTGACCGTTCACGAATGGAATGACCAACCGGTGGTCGCAACTCAAGGCAAAGAATTATTGGAAACCGTTGGATTTGTTAGCGATTACCAGGCCATGACCCTTTACGCCGGGTGGAAGTAGTTTTCTCCCAGGATCCGATTCCTATAATTTCCATTGTGTACTCTCGTTATTTCAAATTCCTCGCACGGCATCCAGGGTTGATCCAATGTTAATCTATAATTTCAACATCATCCCCTTTACGTGGCAGCCGCTCTGGTTCATGCCGTATCACCAAAAAGGATTCACCACGGAACTTATGTTTTACTGGAATCCGGCTACGGTCGTCCCCCTTTCCCAGGTGGAACAAAAGACAGGCCGGATCCAAGAAAGTATTTCGGTTGAACCAAGTGAGCTTCCAAAATCAAAGGCATTCCAAATCCCAACCACAAACCTTCCGGAAGGAAAGAGAATCGACCTCTCGGCAGGCGGAGCAATGGACCAGCGCCTAGCTTTCGGGTTATACGAATGCCTATGCGATATCGTCGACCGCTATCAAAACAAGGAACAATTGATCCGCGATCTTTATTTCTTAGCGCAAGGCTATTCGCTTCCACATCATTCCGAAACCTTGGCATACCTACAAAAATTCCACTTTTTCCAACCGGGCACCCAGACCCTTCGCCCCAATTTAGCCCCGGTGATCTTGTCCTCCTACCGCGACCTGGGCCAAGGAGAGGTCATGTTTGTCCCGCCCAACAAAAAGGACACTCGCAATGAAACCATCCGTTTGGAATCCGACAAATATTTGGACGGGAAATGGAAATCTTTCCTCAAGCCAAAATTCGGATTGGCAAAGGAAATTGACCTCTAATTTTTACTAATCTTCTTATCCCTTACCTTAAATTCTCCATGCCAACCAATTCCAAAACTGACTTCTTGGTCGCAGAGCGTTATTGTTCAGACAATGAAAAAAAGTTGTCGGTGGGGTTGGCGAACATCGAAGCGGCTGTTCCCGACATTGAGGCCAACAAGGCTAAAATGCTTCGGGTGGCGGAGATTTTTAAGGAGCGGAAGGTTAATCTGGCAATTTTTCCGGAATTCTGCCTTTCGGGTTATTTTTGGGAAGACCACGAGGCGTGTCGCCACTACATGGATCAGGCGGTCATTGAAAACCACTTGGATTGGGTGGAAAAGTCTCTTCGGCCAATGTTGGATAACAACTTTCGGGGTATCATCTTTAATAACATTCGCCGAGGATCCGGAGACAAGTATCTAAATACGACTTATGTGCTGAGTGCACGGCATGATTGTCTGCAACATGGAGACGTCTACGATAAGACTTTCCTGCCGACAATCGAAAAGATCTACACCGAGACTGGTGGAGATGACCGGTTGGTCATCGACACGAGTGCGGGCCGTTTCGGTTTCACGACTTGTTACGACTTTATGTTCGCGCAACTTCTTTTGGAGTACGCCAAACTCGATGAGGTGGACGCCATTGTCCAGGTCGCCTCTTGGCGGTCGATGGCCAGGCGGGATTATCCCAAGATGAATGTCAAGACGGACGTTTACTACGGGTATCTTTGGGATTTGATGTTAGCGGCAGCCTCCGCCACCAATCAGGTTTGGACCATCGCCTGTAACGCGGTAGGGACACATGCCATTACCGGAGCGAAATTCTGGGGTGGTTCCGGCATCTGGGCACCATCGGGAATGCCTCTGGTTCAGGCCTCGCGGGTAAACGAAGAACTCTTGATCGTTCATAACCTCGACATCAAAGCCCAAAGACAGGAAGAGCAAGATGATTTCAATTATGCCCTGGATTTCAACTCCATATACCGGCCTATCCATGGCAAGCGCTCTTTCACTCGCATTGGGGACGTTTAGAAAAGTGGACTCCATCCATTGTAAATTTCTCGCCAATCAAGGGACACTGGACAAGCTTCTTGCCGAGTCTTACAATCATGGCACAAATCGTAATTTCTTCGTCCTTTAGATTGGAAACGGGAATGCCGTCCGGGGCAGACAATAAGGCCACTGTCGATAGCTTTCTCAAAGCCATTCTGCAAAGCGGCATCCTTGAGCGGGACGAATTACAAGCCAGCTTAAAAGCCATTCCCAAAGAAAAACGCGACACCGCCAAATCCATCGCCGATCAATTGGTGAGGAACGGCAAGTTATCGACATTCCAAGCCGCCAAACTCCTCCGCGGCAATTATCAAGGACTCATCCTGGGGCCCTACCAGGTATTGGCTCCCATCGGCAAGGGCGGCATGGGCACCGTGTATTTGGCCAGGGACAGCAAAACCAAGCGCTTGTTGGCCATTAAGATTCTTTCTCCCAAAAGGGCTAAGCAAGAGGAGCGAACCTTAGTGCGATTTCAGCGGGAGATGGAAATCAGTAAACGTCTCAATCATCCGCACATCGCTCTCACTTTTGATTCGGGCGAGTCCAAGGGCGTTTACTTTATTGCCATGGAATATATCCCGGGCAAAACTCTGTCGAAGAACATCATCGAAAAAGGACCGCTGAAAGTTCAGCGGGCAGCACGGCTATTCCTGGAAGTAGTCTCCGGATTGGATCATGCCCACACTCAGGGTGTGATTCATCGCGACTTAAAACCATCCAACATTATGATCACCCCCAATGGGCATGCCAAAATCCTGGATCTAGGCTTTGCGTTGATGGAGGGGGAGGTTAGCGTGGCCCGGGAAATTATTGGAGGCCAAGGAATAGTAGTGGGGTCGATGGATTGGATTGCCCCCGAACAGGTCAAAGATGCCGTAGGAGTCGATGCTCGGGCGGATATTTACGCCTTGGGCTGCACCATGTATTTCGCCATGACGGGAAAGCTACCGTTTCCGGGGGGTACTCCCAAGGAGAAGATGATCCGCCATCAAACCGAACAACCGCCGCCGATCACCAAACTAAATCCGTCTTTGCCGGAAGGATTCGCCGCCATCATTCAAAAAATGATGGCTAAAAAACCCGCCGACCGTTACGCCAACGCCAAGGAGATCCGCGACACTTTAATTCGCTGGGTTGGCAAGGAACCCAATCTGCCGATGGACAAAAAAGAAGATAAGGCATTTGAACAAGCAGTCCACGACCTGGAAACCGCAAGAGTAGCTCCGGAAATTGTGGAACGCCCGATTCTGGAAGTTCCATCCCCAAAGCAAAAAAACTCCTCACCATCATCTCTCGTTCGCAATCCAATGATCTTGTGGATAGGAGGGGGAATTCTAGGCGTGGGTGTAATTGGGTTGATTATCTTTGGACTGATACTGTTGTTAAATTAACCATAGAGGAAAGTTGATATCGAAAAGTTTTTTCCTCTCCCTCGGTAATTCTTTATCCTAAGCCACCTTCTCAGGTCACTCTGTTGCCTTAGTGTTAATTTAACCTTCACGCGGTTAATCATCTTTAACCGCCTTGTCTTCCATCCCTGTTATCTCTCGGTAGACCGAGGAAATTTCTTCGGACGGAATCCGAATGGTTTGTTTTCTCCAGGATATACTCAATTCTTTGGAAGCATTTCCGGATGGAAACGTCCCTGGAGATAGGATCAAGGCTTCCCCGTTTTTGGTCACAACTCGCCAGGTTTCTTCCTTTACGGCGGGGGGAGCTTGGACCCACAAAGGGGGTAGCTTGCGGTAGCCGCTGGCGGCGAATTTTTGTTCGGCATCTTTCCACAGGACCAATTCCTCCAGAAAGCGAACATTTGAGATGCTTTGCCATTTCCCATAATTTGCATCCCAAACCAATCCGGTGTTGATATTTTTGTCGGCAGGCGGAACACGGAGTTGATGCTGGGAACTCCAAAGTCCCACGAGGTTTCCGGATTTGATCAGCCCCGGTCGCCGCTCAAACGTGGGTTGTTTTCGCTTTTCCTTGGGTTCTTTAGCGAAAATTATGGAGCCATCATCGAGCATGGCGTATAGCCCGAGCGGTTTTTGCTCGGTCAATTCTCCGCCTTGGGGAAGAGAGACTCGAAGTATCCGCTCCGGGGCAAATGTCAGTGACGGCAATCCCGCCGGCAAACCATCCACCTGAGTCTGACCGTTTTGGAATTGCAAATCTTTACAGAAAAAAGCAGCCCCATCCGTCAGACTCACGGTAATCTTTTCCGGATGACTGCTTTCGGTTGGGGAAGCG
Organism: uncultured Alcaligenaceae bacterium; assembly: GCA_964588185.1. Lineage (GTDB taxonomy): Bacteria > Planctomycetota > Planctomycetia > Gemmatales > Gemmataceae > CAZPPD01. The sequence goes on from CAZPPD010000025.1 coordinate 4,716, forward strand.
GGCAGGAAGATAAAATCATCCAGCGTATAATCCCGGTCCAGAGCTTCGTTGGGAATGATTTTGACTTGGTGAATAGGAATCTGAGAATGTATTCCCAGGAATTCCGTATTATTATGCGTGGTCGTAATTTTACCGATTTCCCGGTTGCTGCGATCGTAAGCTACCATACTGGTGCCGTTGGGTACCACCGCAGCTACATAGCAACCGAAGTAGTTCACACCTCGCGGAATGTCTTCCCGTCCCGGCTTTACAAAGCGGATGGTTATCACTCCTTGCCACAGAGGCTGATGCGTGGCAATGGAATTTCCCCGGCTTTTTCCCTGCACCGTATAGGAATTGACTCCCACATAAGAACTAGTGATGGAGGTAGATAATACAAATCCGCGCTTGAGAAACAGCTTTTCCACATTCTGGTTTTGACTGACCCGTTGTCCGGAAGGATCGGTTTCAAACCCTTCTTCAATGCACCCCTCGGGAAATTGGTCCAAAGAGACGCGGCGGAATTTTGCGGAGGAAACTTTGCCGAACTCAATATATTCCGTTGGGGGAGTGGTAATAATCTTTTCCACATCTTTCCGTTTCAAACGGTAGGTCTTGCCTTGAATCACCACCTTCAAAGGCTGATCTCCCAAATACCCCCAATAAAGCCGATCTCCATGAAAACGATCAAAGGCAATACTGGCTGTTGGATTCTTCTTTTCATCCTTGGGCAATACACTCAGTATTTCCGTCAAGCGGGTGCGGGTTTCGGTGTTGTTGGAAATCTCCAAACAAGCTTCCAAATCCGCCCGGATTCCGGCCCCCATCTTGATCAACACTGCCTGGGCTTTTTCCCGTAGTTGAAACAAGGGCGACCCCAGTTGCTGGACCGAAGTCAGCAGTTTCTTTTTGCGTTCGAATCCTTCTTCGCTGGTTAATGTTACCGAATGAAATTTGGAAAGGTAAAAGGACTTGGTCTCGATGCGGCCATTGCGCTTGACGATGGTTAAAGGGATCTGCTCATCGACCAATTTCAGCTTTAAGGCCGAACCATCGCGGAACAGAAAATACCGATCCACCGTCGTTTCGTCCGCCGTTGCCGGGACCCCGAAACAAAGGGCGAAAGCAATTACTGCAGAATTTTTAATCATAGCCGTCTCACCCAGTCACCATAGATGGGAACCAATAGGTTTATACTATAACGGAGAATAGCCGGAATCACAATCAACAGATGCAAGGATTAATCCCGCTGAATTCCGGCGAATCCAACTCCCATTAATCCCGGATAAACACTACTTCCACCGGTTCCGCGATAATGCCGGCTTTATGGGCTTCCTGTAGGAGCCGGGTCACCGCTTCCCGCCCGCGCGGACCATAGTCCAAGGTCCAATCATTCACATACATGCCCACGAACTTATCCGCTAATTCCTTGTCCATATCCCGGGCATAACTCAGGGCATAATCCAGGGCTTCCGAACGATGGTCGAGACTGTATTGAATACTTTCCTTGAGTAAACGGCTGATGGTTTGCATCGCTTCCGACCCTAGGTCTTTGCGGACCACATTGCCGCCCAAGGGTAGCGGTAAGCCGGTTTTTTCTTGCCACCAGACACCTAAATCGACGATTAATTTGAGTCCTTGGTTTTGGAAGGTGAGTTGACCTTCATGAATGATCAGTCCGGCATCGAATTTTCCACTGGATACAGCACCGATGATTTCATCAAAAGGAATCACCTCATATTCGAACCCACCGGGCAGCAATAAATTCAAAGTCAGAAATGCGGTGGTAAGTGTTCCCGGTACGGCAATCTTTCGTTTTGGCAAATCTTCAATGGAATATTGCTCCCGAGCCACCACCATGGGGCCATATTTATCCCCCATACTGCACCCGCTGGGGAGCAGAGCGTACTTGTCAAGAAGACGGGAATAGGCATGAATGCTAACGGCGGTTACCTCCAGTTCCCCTCGTAACGCCCGGCGATTCAATGTTTCGATATCCTGGAGTTCGTGGCGAAAAATGAAATTCCCGGTATCAATTTTGTCATGAGCCAACGCATAAAACATGAAAGCATCATCCGGGTCCGGACTATGGCCGACGTTGATTACTTGTTTGGTCATTCGAGTTTTCCTTTTGCGGATTTAAATAATTTTTAGACTTTTAGAGTGATCCTCAAGCAGGTGCGTCGAAAAAGACCTCAGTTTCCTTTTGCCGGAACGGCCTTTTGCTTTGCACAAAAGGTAATAACCCAATACTGCCCCTTTTCCGTCACCCCCGCTTGAGCATCGCTCTAACTAATCATTAGAAAATCAACCGGGACTATGGCCACTATTCAAACCGAAAAGCGGAGGTTCTATTAACCGGACGGACCATCAACCAATAGCTCTTCCAACTCCGCCACGGATAAATAACGAATCCCCATCTTTTCTCCTTCTGCTTTCGCCTTATCCTGGAACAGCCCTGCTTCGGGAACATCCACCCCTGCGCTGGCATCTTCCAGCAAAAAAACCCGAAGCTTTTCCTTTCGCAGATCCCGCGCGGTATAGAAGCAACAAATATTGGCCGCCAACCCGCATATTACTGCTGACTTGATTCCGGATTTCTTCAGGAAGGTGGCATAAGCCGGATATTGGTGAGTAATGGCGTAAGCTTCAAAATCTTTCTGAAATCCTTTGCGCCAAATGGCGTGGAAAAGCTTGGTTTGTAAGCGGGGGAGGAAGTTGGCTCCCGGGGTGTTGATCACACAGTGTGGGGGATAAAGATTGTCCCGCTGGCCGAGAAAACTACAGTGGCCTTCGGGATGCCAGTCTTGAGTGGCATCGATTCGAGCCCAGGGAAGTTGCAGGAGACGATTGACCCTCGGCACAATTTCCTTGCCTCCCGCAATCGGCAATTCCTCGGGGCACAGGTCAGTAAAACCTCGTTGGGCATCTACCACCAACAACACACTCTCCGACAATTTGACCGAATCCAATATCCTCTCCTCAAGATTCTTCTAGGGATTTTGGTTTGCGGGAATATGATCCATCATATAATAGCCCTTGGATGGATGTGGCAAAAATGAGGTGTGACCATGGCTTTGGAAATAAGAAAAGTCCAAGTCTGGTGTGGAGAAATCGAAGACCGCCCCGGAGCGGCTGCGGGTAAGCTGGAACAACTTGCCCAAACCGGAGCGGACTTGGAGTTTGTATTTACACGCCCGCATCCAAACAAACAAGGGGCCAGCATCCTTTTCCTTGCCCCCATCTCTGGAGACGAACAAATCCAAATCGCGCGGGCAATTGGATTGGCTCCCGCGTTGAATGCTCCCATGCTCTATGTCCAAGGGCCCAATTATCCGGGAAAAGGTTTTGAGCTGATGAGTCATTTGGCCGTTGCGGAAATATCCCTGAAAGGCTTTTCCATCTCGGCTGCCAAAGGGGAGTTCGGTGCCTACTTGGCGTTTGAAAGTCAGGACGACACCACCAAGGCAATTCAGGTCTTGGCCACGATTGAATAGCTGACTGATAACCGGCAGGAACTCTTGTGAATCCAGCTACCAACTTCTAGTCAAAATACTCATCTTCCGGCTTTAACGCAGGCACCCCAAATACCACTGTTCGCACTCCTTCTTGGCTCCACAAGCGATGTTTGGTCCCCGGTTCAATGTAGATTACCATTCCCGGTTCGACCTCGACCACTTCCTGATTTAATTCCATCTTGCCCTGTCCTTCGAGAATGTAGTAAACCTCAGTGCATTCCTTGTGGTAATGCCTGACCGAGTCTTTGATAAAGGTGATATGGAAGTTGCACTTGGGAGTATCCGCGATGGTGAGGGGGCGAGTACTTTCGCCGCAGGGGCAAGGAACCGTTGGTGCTTCCTCGAGACGCCGAACCAAATAACCGGGTGAAGTTGAAAGCATATGATCCTCTGAATTAGAACAGACTTACTTCTTACAATTACTCCTTCAGCGAAACGAACCAAAGGAGAGGCCAAATGCAGGGATGCCTACGAAACCTATTGTTGGTTGCTACACAGATTCTATTCTTCGCAGGTGGGTGCAGCGATGGTATTGCTCCCGACAGGGAACCGGAAGTTGCTGAGAAAACTCTTCCCCCGATTACCTTAGCCACCAACTTCCAACCCGAACATGTTGGAGTCATTCAAGGAAAAGTTACCTGGGAAGGGACTTTACCGAATGTCCCCAACATTCGGGTTTTCAACAATCCTGTTTTCCTGCCTAAATGGCCAACCAAGGACTATACTAAGAAATTTCCTAATCCAAACGCACCCATTATTTCCAAGAATCGGGGAATAAAGGATGCGGTAGTTTTTCTTCGCCAGATGAATCCGGCAAAAGCGAAAAAATGGAATCATCCCCCGGTTGATGTTTATTTCCAAGATTATCAAATCCACATAAAGCAGGGCAACAAAGCGGTTCCTGTCGGTTTCATTCAGCGGGGACAAAAAGTCTCGTTCTCATCCGAAGAAGAAAGATTTCATGCGATTCGAGCGGAAGGGGCTGCTTTCTTTACGATGACACTTCCGAAAGGCGGCTCCCAGCGCTTTCGGAAGCTGAATCAGAATGGCTTTGTGGAGTTATCCAGTGCGGCAGGATACTTTTGGCTTCGGGGACATCTTTTGGTGGCCGATCATCCCTACTTGGCTCTCACCGATGCAGACGGCCGGTTTGAAATCCCACAAGTTCCACCTGGAGAATACGAATTGGCCGTTTGGATGCCCAATTGGCACCACAAAACTCATCATCGGGATCCGGAAACACGCCGAATCATTCGCTATTATTTCAGGGACGGGGTAGAGGTGTCCCAAATGATCCGGGTCTATCCGCAGCAAACTTCTCGGAGTGATTTTTCGTTCCGGCTACCATTGTTTGAATAACAGACCTGTCACTTTTTGCCCTTCTTGAGCTGATATTTTACTGTCACTCTGGCGCCCACGATTAAATTGCCGACAGCATCCTTGGCAGTCACATTTTCTCCCACTTGGAAGTTTGTGTTGATACTTAATAGATCTCCCAGTTGGTTTTGAGAAGCCGAGGTGATGATTTTGGCATTTTCCATGGCGTTCTTGACCGCTAATTTTAAGGCTTCTTTCTTTAAGCTACTGAGATCCTTGCGGAAGAAATTGATTCCACTATTGCGAGAATTATTGTTTCCATTTGTGACCATCAGCCCATTGGGCATTACCCAGTCGAAATTCACATTGGTTCCGTTCGGTGGAAAGGTGGATACTGCCCCGGGGTCAAATTTCAGAGCCGTCAACAATAATTTATTGGCTTGTTCGGGCAGAGCTTTGGGCTCTTTCTCCTGATTACTGATTTGAACGGTAAAAGGCCGATTCACATAAAAACGCAACGTGGGGGGCCCGCCGGCGATATTTCCGCCCACTCCAGCGAATCCGCCGACTCCTCCCATGGGGAATACTTGGCGTTGATTCACAATCAAACCGCCGACCTTGATTTTCATTCCGGGCATCTTCATTTTTTTCAGGAGCTTCACCAGGTTTTCGGACTTCTCCTGGTTCTCCTTGTTGACATCCGCCAAGGATTCCCCCTTGGAGGTCAAGGTAAACGTAATCAAGGCCGAATCCGGGGCGCATTTTACCTGACCGATGCCTTGGACAGTAATGGTGGGAAACAAATTTCCCCCGGCATTTTCCCGTGTTTGTCCGGGAAGAACGGACAGCAGAGGTTCGGCTAACAATAACCCACCCAATAAAACAATCGTTGCCATATACAGGCGCATATATTTCCCCTTTACAATTCGCTGAAAACCTTGCACCGGACCACTGGGATTTGCAGGGGGGCCCAAAAGATTTGGGTTTGCAATCCACCTATTGGTCTGAAGCATGCTCGCCTAAATTCCCAAAGTGCTTAGCTTTCCGGCCAAAATGCGAATGGTTTAGAATGGCAGGAGCATGGCACCCAAAATCTCTGAAGAATCCCAAAATCCAGTGGGACACCCGCACATCTCCGTTCGCTAAACTATTAGTTCTCATTTCTTCCTGTTCGTTTCACAGAAATTGTGAAAATCCCAGTTCAAATGATATCAACATTTCCGGGGGACCTTCTGATTCAAATAAAACCTGTGGCATTTATCGCCCGCCCCGATAGGGGCGCAAATACGCCTACTTAAGTTCCTTCAAATCGGTCCATAGTTTTTCGAAAACTGATTTGAATTTTCGCAGTAATCTTTGATCATTCACAATGATAAAGTTCTCGTGATTATACTCCGCCGCTCCGCGGGTCCAATTATAACTGCCGGTAACCACTTGAGAATCATCAAACAATGCGAATTTGTGGTGCATATGATATTGGGTGCGGTCGATGCGAATCGGAATGCCTTCCCTGTGGAAAAGGTGCATATCGGAACCGGCGTCGTCCATCTTTTCGTCGTCGGAAATAATGCGAACACTCACCCCTCGGCGGTGGGCAGCCAGAATCGGCCGGGAAAGGCGATTATCGGTAATGGTGAAGACGCAAATATCCAGACTCTTTCGGCACGACGATATTAAATGGCCGATTTTGCCCGGACAATCATCCCCCGGAGTAAAAAATGCTTCCGCCAATGCTTGTTTGTCGGTTGAAATTTGACTGGGGGCATGAAGGGTCTTGACTACCTCTTCCAGCCAATCCACCACCTTGCCGGGTTCTGTTTTGCTCAGAGATTCCCGGGCAATGTCAAAGGCTTTGCTTTGGAAAAGTGCCTTTTCTCGATCATCTAGCGGGTGATCGGCCAACAATTCTTTGAGGGACTTTTTTTCCTTTCGGGAGAATTGATGGTCCTCAAAGGTTTCCAGCAAGAAATTGTTAAAATCATTGGGGTTCATTAGATATTCCCGGACATAACAAAACCCATCGGCAACTCCGATGGGCAAGAAAAGAAATGCATTAAGGAGTAATTTTACTTGTTTATCTTTATTGATTCCTTCTTAATTCCGACAGAATCTTGACCTTTTTTCGGGGTAGGGGGGATATTATCCGGGAGGGTTGGCTCCGTGCTTCCACTGCACCCGGTGAGAACCAAAATGGCAATCACAAGAGAAACTCCAACAGACAATCTAAATCCGGGACTGGGTTGAGACATTTATTTTTTTTTGTTGGTTGTAGGTTACTTTTGCCATATCTATCGTGACTGAATCCGCAAAGCCGGATGATGCATCATAAGATGTTTGATCTGCATCTAGCCGGACCCCTCTCACCGACCCATCGGCAAAACAAAAATTGACAATACCTTCGTGCTGACTGCTGAACTGATACCAATTTTTAGTACCCAAACCAAATCCCGAAACAATCCAGCCACTGCCCATCTAGGTAAAGGACGGTTCGTTGACTGGGTCAATGTTCTCGCCGCCCACAACTTCTCCAAACATGAGAGTTTGGGAAGCATTGTCTTCCAAGGAGGTGGTAGGTAGTTCCCAATGAGTTCGCAGGAGTCCATCAAAAACATCGCAATTTTTAACATTAATAATTCCGAACTTCCCCCCCATCCCCACATAATTGGTTCGTCCAAGGTCCGGGGCTCCGTTCAAAATTACCGCAACAAGATGGGCCCTACTAGGTCCGGGATCAAAAAAGGTACCAGTTGCGACAATGGGGATTTTGCGGCTGTAGGCATCATCCCACATGTTGATATTCAAAAAATAAATCTTGGCCGGGCCGTTGGACACCAATCATTCCCGGGGGGACTGTATCCACTGGAGCCCCCAGTGCACCGGGTGGATAATGCTTTTTGCTTTGAGAGTAACCGATTGCGGCTTGACCAATCTGGCGCATATTGTTGACGCAAGCAACCCGGTTTGCCACGGATCTCATCTTTTGAATTGCTGGAAAGAGCAGCGCAATCAAAAGGGCAATTATGGCAATTACCACAAGGAGTTCAATTAATGTAAAACCGGAATTTCGTCTGTGGAGTTTCATAATAACTCCAATTCTCAGGTTAGAAGCTGGGGGTTTGGCTGAAACTCCTGAACTGGAGAGGGAGGAGTTTGAATAAACCAATTTAACCAAACCGGGAATGGTTAAAATTAGTGTAAATTCCCAAAGCTAAATTGCAACAGAATTCCTCCTTTTAAGAGGTAAATTTTCTTTTCCAAAACAACAACGCCAACAGCCCAAATGCACAAACCGAGGCCCACCGAACCACACCGGTTTCAAAGACCACAGCGGCATTAAACACAATGAATCCAAGAAAAACATGAAGGGCGACCCCCACCCCTATCTGCCGCTTTGCATATCGCTTGGAAGCCAGCCAGCTCCACAAAACATCCCCGGACCAGACAAGAGTGAAGAGATAATTCACATAGATTCCATCTGCGACACCACTTTCTTGGCGAACGTGTTCCCTGGCTATCAAATGGGACCAATGATGATGAAAGTGAAAAGCGGCAATGACATGAAGCAGATAGAAACCAAGTCCAAGAGACCAACAAAACCGGAAGCCGTCCTTAGATCTCTTAACAACGGTCATAAAGAGAGCAAGAAAATAGAAGGTAAGCGAAATCCATATCGGAATAGAAGTAAAAATATGTTCGTTATTCATCACCCAATAATTGGCGAACCACCTCTACCGTATTGCCGGTTTTCTCAAAGATTTCCAGTTGCCGTTGGGCTCCCGAGGGTTTGTAAACCATTTCGTGGGCATGTTCCAGATAATCCAAACAGGAGAGTTCCTTGCCGTGATCCTTCAGCAGGTCCACCAAGTGCAGGACCAATTCCCGGGCGGGCTGAGCTTGTTGGGTGTAGGGATCGACCAATACCGCTTCAATTCCATAGCGGCATGCACGCCATTTGTTTTGCCGAACCATCATGGGGTGGCAGTCATACAAATAAGTTCCCTCATCAATTTGGTCGGACAGACCTTTTACCAGGCATTGAACCATTGCCGTGATGGCCAGAACGGAATCCAGATCCGGCGGCATGTCACAAATGCGAACCTCTACCGTCCCGAAGTTATGATGCGGCCGGACATCCCACCAGATCTCGCGAATGGTTTCGATGAAGTTGGTATCCACCAGGTGTTTGATCAGCCAAACGTATTCACTCCAGTTGCGCATCAAAGGTGGCAAGCCGGCGGTAGGCAAACCTTCCATCACTTTGCTGCGTTGCGAATGTAATCCGGTTTTGCGGTTGTTCCAGAAGGGGCTATTGGAAGACAGGGCCAAAAAGGTAGGCAGATGCCGCAAAATACGATCACAGATCATCACGGCTTTGTCACCGGTATCAACACCCACATGAACGTGCAAGCCGAAAGTTACCAGCCGCCGAGCCGTGTCTTCCAGGTTTTCCACCAGCCGGTAGTAGCGGTCGTTGGGAGTCACCTTCTGCTCAAACCATTTGGAAAATGGGTGAGTCCCCCCCCAAAATAGGCGGCAGTCACACTTGGCCGCTGCTTCCTTGACCACCTTGATTCGCTGCCGCAGATCTTTTCCCACTTCGTTCACGGTTTGGCATACATCGGTGTTGATCTCCAAATACGATTGCATCAACTCGGGCTTAATTCTTTCACGCTGGTCTTCGGGGATCTTTTCCAGAACTTCGAGAATACAATTCTTCAGGGCGTAAGATTCCGCATCCACCAACTGCAATTCCAGCTCCACTCCCAACGAAGGAGAATCACTGGTAGCAAATTTCAGGCTCATAGATTATTCCTCACGGGCGAGGGATACGAGGGTACGCGCCAGAATCTTGGCCCCAACGGTCAAGGCATGTTCATCAATATCAAAGCGAGGGGAATGGAGGGTATGGCGGCCCTTCCCCTCTTGAGCCACTCCCAAGCGTAGCAGACAGCCGGGAACATAATGAAGATACTCCGAAAAATCTTCCGCTCCCATACTGGGCTTGGGGATAAAGTGAATCTGTTCCGGACCAACCACCTCTGTCGCCGCCTGCCACATCAATTCCGTAATGCGATCGTCATTAACCACGGCCCCGCAACCTTTATCGACCTCCGTGCTAATCTTGGTGTCAGTAACTTCGGCTACACCCCGGCTGATGCGTTGCAGGAGTACGGCTACATCCTCGCGGGATTGTTTGGACAGGGTCCGGATGGTGCCTTGCGAGCGAACTTTATCGGGTATCGCATTGGGTTTGTCGCCGCCTTGAATCACGCCGAAGGTGACCTCTTCAGGATCGCGCGAGTCAATCCCCCGAGGAACCAGCTGGTAAACATCACTGATAAAATGAACCGCCGCTGCCACCGGATCGATGCTGATATGGGGCCGGGCCGCATGCCCGCCCTTGCCTTCAATGACCACCTCCAGATTTTGGCAGGCGGCGGTCAATTCTCCCCGCCGCAATCCGACATGGCCGACAGGAAGATCCGGGTCCACGTGCAAGGAAATAATAGCGCGGGTATTTTCCACCGCCCCGGCCTCAATCATCTCCAACGCCCCTTGGGCGGTTTCCTCGGCAGGTTGAAAAACCGCTCTCCAGGGACATGGCCAAGGAAGTTGCTCTTCCAATTTGGCCAGAGCCAACGTGGCCCCCAAAACCATAGTCGAATGAGCATCGTGGCCGCAGGCGTGCATGATTCCGGGTCGGCTGGATTTGTACTCAACATCTTTTTCATCCTGAATCCGCAGCGCATCCATATCCGCCCGCATGGCTACCCGCGGTGCCGAGGATTCGCGTAACGACTCCGCAATTATGCCCCGTTGGGAAGGAACCACTTGGTGGCGAATCCCCGCTTTATTTAATTGCAGGGAAAGGTAAAGAGTGGTTTCGAATTCTTCCCCACTCGGTTCGGGATTGGTATGCAAATACCGTCGAATCGTGCGCAAATCCCCAAAAATGTCGTCAATATATTTATCTAACGAATTGCCCCAATCGGACATTGGCATTCCTAATTCAAAGTAGTGAAAATATTGGTTGAAACTTAACTATAGCAAAGCAATAAAAACCCTGCCACAAACCGAACGCGATTGGTGTGGATTTTCGTTTTCGTAATCAAAGGGGCCTTTCGGTGGTGCCCCTGTATTTTGGGTTTGTGATCCACCTAAATGGTCTGAAGCATGCTCGCTCGCCTAGATTCTCAAAGTACTTAACTTTTAAGCAAAACGGGGATGGTGCAAAATGGCAGGCTCGAACGCCACCCAAAATATCTGAAGAATCCCAAAATACCGTGGGACATACGCATGATCTTAGTGTAGCCGACCCCAGCTGTTTATGCTAAAATAACAAACTTCCTACGTATTCAAGGAGTTTTGTCATGGTGACGAAACAATATGCAGGAATTAAGCCCTTTAACCCGTTTATTTGCTTTAAATCGCCCCAAACATGGGAGGTTTAGAGGAAGAAGGAAATTTACTCGTTATGGTGAACCGGAATTTACTCCGCCAGTATGATCTTCCTGAAGAGGAGTTCCAACAAGAATTCGCAGATGTTTTTAATTCGGACCTCGGTGATTTTAATCCCGATTGGCTTCCTGAAGACCAAGAAGACTTTGAAGTAAACAATATTCTCACCGGAAGAGTTCGCAAAATCGTTGGAGATGAGGTGGTCGTTGATGTCGGATACAAGAGTGAAGGCGTAATCCCCCTTAATGAATGGTATGACGAAGGCTTAGACGAAATCATTGCCCCTGAACCGGGGGACGAAGTTCAGGTTTTACTGGACTCAGTTGAAGATGAAAGCGGAGCAGTTGTTTTAAGCTACCGCAAGGCAAAGCGGCAAAAAGAATGGGAAGACATTATCGCCAAACATAAGGAAGGCGATGTGGTTGAAGGCGGTGTGACCCGCAAGATCAAAGGTGGGCTGTTGGTGAACATCGGCGTCAACGTTTTCCTCCCCGCCAGCCAAGTGGACATTCGCCGGCCTGCAGACATCGGCGACTTCATCGGCAAACCAATCGAGTGCAAAATTCTCAAGATCGACGAAGCCCGCCGCAACATTGTTGTTTCACGCCGGAAACTCATCGAAGATCAACGCGAAGAAAAGAAGAAGGAGTTGATGGGGGAGATCGAACCGGGCCAAATTCGCAAAGGCGTGGTCAAGAACATCGCCGAATTTGGGGCGTTCGTGGATCTCGGCGGTATCGACGGTCTTCTCCACATCACTGACATGGCTTGGCACCGGGTTCACAATCCACATGAGATGGTGCACATCGATCAGGAACTGGAAGTTTACATCTTGTCGGTGGACAAGGAC
>CAZPPD010000026.1:0-16441 GCA_964588185.1 uncultured Alcaligenaceae bacterium
TTAACCATCTCCGTAAAACGATAGACAATGAAAATATGGCCAACGCAAATAGCCAAAAAAAGAAAATGACGCCGGAGCAACGGGAAGAGCTACTTAAGGCATTGAAAGCTCGTTTTGAGAAAAACAAGGACCGTCATAAAGATATTAATTGGGCAGAGGTACAAGCAAAGCTGGAAGCGAATCCTAAAAAACTGTGGCCGCTCAATGAAATGGAAAGAACCGGTGGGGAACCGGATGTTGTCGGCCTTGATAAAAAAACCGGTGAATACCTCTTTTACGACTGCTCAGCGGAAAGTCCGAAAGGCCGCCGGAGTGTTTGCTACGACCGCGAAGGGCTGGAGTCGAGGAAAGAACATAAACCGGAAAATAACGCTATTGATATGGCCGCTGCCATGGGCATTGAGCTACTAACGGAAGCGCAATATCGAGAGCTGCAGAAGCTTGGAAATTTCGATACAAAAACGTCAAGCTGGGTGAAAACTCCTTCGGATATCAGAAAACTCGGCGGTGCCCTCTTCTGTGATCGCCGCTACGGTCACGTGTTCTTGTATCACAATGGCGCGCAATCCTACTATGCCGCTAGAGGGTTTCGTGGCTCGCTGAGGGTTTAAATCTTGCACAGACAGGGAGCTAAAGTTTCATTACCCGATTATCCATTCACAATAAAGCCACGGTCCAATTCAAAAATTTGGAACTACTGAATTTGAATTTAATTCGTTATTTCATTTCTAATCGGGAAAGATCTTCAATTGCCAATGCTCGAAGCTCCGAATTTGCCGGAGAATCCTTTACGGCGGTCCGGAGGAACATCACGGCATCCTTTTTCCGCTTTAATTGTTGATACCGGTGGCCCAAGACATAGGCGATGGGAGCCCGCAACTTCGGACTCAAAGAATTCTTAACACCTGCCCAGCCAAAGTTACCGGTCACTCCATTCCACGAAAAAGCTAAACGTCCTGCCTGTTTTGTAGTCAATTTATTCTGGGTTAGGGCATTTACCATTTCCCCGAAGGCAGTTTGAACGAAATACTTCTCCTGGTTAGGTGTCATTTTATTTTGGAAAGCATTTTGCCGGATATATTCTAATCCTAATGTTTGAACGGGAATTAAGGTTGCTTCCCGAAAAGATACCGACTGATAAATCCATTCTCTGGCGAAATCGTTTTGAATGGAGTGGAGCCAGGCTTTTTGAAATACCGATGCAGAGGGATTAAGCAAGCGAATTCCCATTTGCAGTTTTGGGCTGCCGGCGACTCGCTTAAGGACCAACTTCAGTAAATCCTTGGCTTTCCCTTCACTCATTTTGCCGGTGAGTGAAGCCGCAATGGCAAGATTAAATATTCCTCTCGTACCCCCTTGGTAATCCTTAAAATCTTTGGCAGCCGCATTCCAGGCGGCTAAGGCTTCTACCGTGTCGCCCTTTTCCGCCCGCAGGAAGCCTAAAAGCATACAAGCATCCAAATGCACCACGTTTACAGGAGGTAATTTCCCCACCAATATTTGCCCCGAATAAGGATAGGGATTGGAAACAATTCCAACTGGTCCTACCCAGTTATAAATGGCCCCCTGGCCTAGGTACTGCGTTGTCACATAGGGTGTGATTGGAAAACTCAAGGAATGGAAGTTAGTTTTAGCAAAAAATGTCCTCAGGTCATTTTCAGCTTCCACTTTGTTTCCAAGGGCAATATGTAGACGAGCTCTTTCCACCAACAACCAATGGAGGTCCTCCCGGTAAACCCCCGGGGATTCATAAAGTCGTTTGTTCACTTCTGCCAATGCCGTTTCGGGAGTTCCCTGTTCCCGCATAATCCAACCATATTCCATGGCCAGGATGAGGCCGTTGACCGAGTTTAGGGGTTCTTTGCGCAACCACTCCTCGCACTTAATCACCGCTTTGGAAAGTTGATCTTGAATGCGGTATGCCCGAAGCAAACCGATTTGATTGTGATAGCGGTTCCGAAAGAATCTGGCGTGAAACGCATCCTCAAGAACATTCAATCGTTCCAATTTCTTGATCCGGTTGGCGTCGTAAAGAAGGAAATTTCCCCCTTGCGAATTTTCCTCATATTGATTCATTAGTTGAATTACCACCTCGTCGGGGATCAAAAAGGCAAACTCTTCGAATTTTCCAAAACCTCTTCTGGATATCAAATCATCCAGGATGGTATCGACTTCCCCGATTTTCCTTTGCCGGACCCGAACCCCCAGCAATTCAGCCAGGGCAAATAAAGACCATCGGCTTTCTTCCTGCTGCGTTGCTACTGCTTCGAGGATGTCCCCTGCTTCATCATCCCGTTTCAACGCAGATAAGCACATTGCCTCTTTGACTCGCGCTTCCAGTTCTTCTTCTGTTCCCAGCGAAGCAATGGCCTGTTTGCGGAAGAACCGCAATGCGTTGGCATATTGTCCATCCAGGTAAAGTTGATTTCCCTCCTCTAAAGGACTCGGCTTAGCAGCAACTCCTTGTCGTTCTGCCCGCAACTGAACAAGACCAAGCTTTTTTTCAGGAACGATTAACCCAAAATGTCCAGTCTTATTTAGTGGGAAAATATCATTGAATTGAAAAGGGCTGAGTTGGTTTACTTGAAAAGTGAGTTTGCCTTCCAGCCGCTGTGCTTCCAGGCGAAGGGTACCTGGCGCGATCTGTTCCATGGGAATCGACGTTTTTCCAAGAGGATTTCCATTACGCCAAATCTCCAACGCAACTACACCCCCTAATTTTCTTGTTTCAGCGAAGGTAACTCGGTAGTCAGAATTCTCTGAAGAAACCAGGGGGCGAAGAATAAACTGATACCCTTTAATCCTATCTTTGTTGTCCCCATTCAAAATGAGGCCGATCTCACACACTTTTTCCCAAGAGGCGGTATATTTCGCTTCCAAACGAACATTACCCTGGCAAGTCACCTCCAGAGGAACCACAATCTTTGTTTTTGGCGCCAAAAATCCCGTTTTCGGGTATCGCCTATGGTTAAATCCCAGGACTAAGAAATTGCCTTCTCGCTGAATCCATCTGGACAAATCGCCAAAAGCACTTTTCAGTTCGGCGTAGTCCGGCCCGACCAGATGTAGCACCTCCTCGAATTGCTGCAGTCGAACGAGATAGCTTTCTTTTAGCGCTCTCGCCAATTCCTTGTTTCGAGGGGATAGGAGTTGAATTAGGTCTTTGATCTGTTTGTAATCGGAATCTACAAGCCTGCCTTTCTTGAGAATCTCCTTTCCCGTATCAAAAAGACGAACATTCATTTTGTTTGGCAGGTCCATCGCCAACTCCGGATCCCATTCCTTTATATCCAGGACCAACTGGTCAAACGCTTGGAGCGACTCCGCCGAGAATTCATTCCGATTCAGGTGGGCGGTGACTCGGTCCTCAAGTCCCACCAAATGGGAGAAACGAAAAGCCCAAACACTGAGAAACACGACACCTGCTATGGCCACCACCAACAACGCTACTACCGAAGTTACCAACCGATGTTTCTGTAAAACTCGCAAGCGCCGAGTGAACCAACTAACCCGGCGAGCCAGGATGGGTTTCCCTTCCTGAAGCCGTTGCAAATCATCCGCTAATTCTTCGGCGGTGGGATAGCGCCGTTGTGGATCTTTTTCCAGGCATTTCAAACAGATGGTTTCAACGTCGCGGGAGAGTTTCGGTTGAACCTTCCTCGGCGGAATGGGCTCCTTATGCAGGATCAAAAGCATGACATCCGCAAATGACGCCCCTTTGAAAGGAGTGTGACCAAGCAATAATTGGTAGAGGATTGTCCCCAAGGCATAGACATCCGTTGTCGGGCCAATGTCCTTCTTTTTGCCGGCAGCTTGTTCGGGAGACATATATTCCGGAGTACCCATCCGCTGTCCGGTTTCCGTCATTCCCTGAGTGGAATTCATTTGTTTGGCGAGACCGAAATCTGCGATCTTCAAACGCCACGATTCGGGCGGAGAGTTCTCCTTGGCATCCACCAAGACATTTTGCGGCTTTAAATCCCGGTGGATAATTCCCAAGCGGTGGACTTCCGCCATTCCTCTTGCCAATGCTTCCACCCAGCGCACGGCAATTGTTTCTTTTTGCGGTTGGCCTTGCAAACGGCTGGCTAGAGATCCGCCTTCCACGTACTCCATCACGTAGTAAGGAAAACCGTCTTTGAGACCCGCGTCGTGAATTTGGACGATGCCGGGATTATTGATTTGAGCTACCATGTTGGCTTCTTGGAGAAAGCGGTCCTGCAATTCCTGATCCGCCTCATCTCCGCTCTTGATGAACTTTATGGCGACAATTCGACTGGGAGAAAGTTGCCGGGCCTTATAAACAACCGCCATTCCACCCGTTCCGAGTTTTTCCTGGATTAGGTAATTCTGCAGTTGGGGAAGCTTTAGATCACCCGGGAAATGCGGAAATGTTTCGTCCCCTTGTCCTTTTTGACTGGAATTTTCCGACCGGGTTAAAGGAACCTCCTGGTCGGGAGACGATTTATACTGTTCTTGGGATAGGTTGGCGTCAACGGCGGCCAATTCCTTTTCGAGCCGTTCCTGATACTGGGGAAACCGCTTCCGATAATCATCGTGCGTGGGAGAATGTCCCCAGCGTTTACGAACTCGATATTCTTCAGAAATTAGCTCAAAGGGAGGTTGATTAACAGAACCTAGTTCCGGCCATTTCTCCAAATATTTTTCCAGGAACCAAGGTTCGGGAGTCCTTTTGCTAGCGCCCGTGGTGACGTTGGCTGAGATGGGCTTCCAGCGATATTCCAGGTCCACGGCAATTAATTCGACGAGCAGTTGGGCACGAATGGATTGGTGTGCTTGGCATTTCTCCAGAAAGCAGTCAATTTCCGGAAGGTTCCCCGACCGCCACTGCCGATCAAATTCATCTACAATCACGTTCAGGTGAAACGGATCCGCTGACTGGCTTGACTTCATGCTCTTACTCAAACAATCTTGGTAAGGATGGCAGGCAACTATTTCCAGCTTATACTATAGGTAACAAGTCATTCGACTTAAACTACTAATCAAATTTTGTTACCCCACATTTTAGATGAGAAAAGGTGCAGACCTGTCCGGAGCTTTTCTACTTCTTGGACACCGCATCGAGTAGGTGTAGAATCTTTTTAGGTTGGGCCCCTTGGACGATCTGATAGACGACAGCCATATCCTTGGCGACTGTGATTTTGACCTTTGTGTTGTTGACTCTGCCGCCGATCTTGAGCGCTGCTTGCTTCCATAACGATTTTAATAAAAGAGGCCAGGCGATGTCGGGATTCATTTAATGTCATATTCCTTCTAATTGAGGTTGCAAACTTTGTGAAAGAAGATTTCGGCTTCGTAAGGACTCCTTTCCCCCGAAGTTTGTCTGAAGAAACCCTACCAACATCGAAAAACAGATGAAATAATTTAAAATAGAGTTATAAAAGGACGTGGAGGGTACGCGCGTAGATAAAATAAAAAGCAAATCCCACCGTCGACAAACGGTTTATTCGGTGATTTTGAACTGTTACTAAAAGGACCTTCCAAATCGATCGGTTAACAAACCGTTTTTCGAGTGGACTTATCCAGCTCCAACATTAAGGTATGAAATGAACCAATACTCCCTCATAATATTGCTTTCCATTCTAATCCTTGGATTCTGTTCCACTCTCTCGGTCGCTGACAGGCCTCCCAACTCGCGGCTCACTCCGGCTCCTTACCGCAGTGGTCGGTCGGTGGTGATGGCTCCGAATGGGATGGTCGCCACCAGCCAACCCTTGGCAGCTCAAATCGGTTTGGATGTCCTCCGCAAAGGGGGGAATGCTATCGACGCCGCGATTGCTACCAACGCAGCCCTGGGGGTGGCCGAGCCGATGTCTTGTGGAATTGGCGGAGATTTGTTTGCCATCGTCTGGGAAGCCAAGTCGAAGAAGCTCTACGGACTAAACGCCAGCGGTCGTTCCCCGTTTAAAGCCACCCGCGAAGTGTTTGCCAAGAAGGGTCTCAAAGAAATCCCGGAGATTGGTCCGTTGACCTGGTCGGTGCCCGGATGTGTGGATGGTTGGGAAGAACTGCGGCGGAAGTTCGGTACCAAGAGCTTTCAGGAATTGCTGGCCCCCAGCATTGCCTATGCGGAGAACGGCTTTCCCGTTAGTGAGGTCATTTCCGACAAATGGCGGTTTCGGTTGAAGACGCTGCGGGAAACACCGGAAGCAAAAGCCACTTTCTTGATTGACGGCGATTTTCCTCGGCCCGGTCAAGTGTTCCGCAATCCCAACATGGCGAAAACCTACCGGGAAATCGCCGAGCATGGAAGGGATGCTTTCTACACCGGCCGAATTGCCAAGGAAATTGTTGAATATTCCGATAAAGTGGGTGGACTGTTTTCCCTTAAGGACTTTTCCGAGCATAAATCGGAATGGGTTGAGCCGCTGAGTACTACTTACCGGGGATATCGGGTTTTCGAGTTGCCGCCGAATGGTCAGGGGATTGCTGTTTTACAGATGCTGAATATCTTGGAGGGTTTCGATCTGAAAAAGATGGGACCCAGATCTCCGGATTATTGGCATGTGCTTCTGGAAACCAAGAAACTGGTCTTTGAAGATCGGGCCAAGTTTTATTCGGACCCTGCCTTCAACAAACTGCCGATCCAAGGGTTGATTTCCAAGAAATATGCCGATCAACGGCGACAGCTAATCGATATGTCCAAAGCCATGACGGACCTGAAACCCGGTGATCCGAAATTGGGACACGGCGATACCATTTATTTGACCGTGGTGGATAAAGACCGAAACTGTGTTTCCCTGATACAAAGCACTTACTATGGTTTTGGCTCGCAACATGTGGCGGGAGACCTGGGATTTACCTTGCAGAATCGCGGCTCGCTGTTTTCCCTGGATGAAAATCATCTGAACCGCCTGGAGCCTCACAAACGCCCATTCCACACGATTATTCCTGCCCTTGTGACCAAGGACAATAAACCGTGGTTCTGTTTTGGTGTCATGGGTGGGGACATGCAACCTCAGGGGCAAACCCAAGTGCTGGTGAACTTGATTGATTTCGGGATGAATGTTCAGGAAGCCGGGGAAGCCCCACGGATGGAGCACGTGGGTTCATCCACCCCAAAAGGTCAGCCCGCCGACAAGAAAGGCGGTCAAACCCGAGCTGAAATCGGCATTCCTCCTGCGGTATTGGAGGAACTGGCTCGACGCGGACATAGCATCTCGGCAATCGTTCGCAATGGCGGGGGCTACCAGGGGATACTCATTGATCCGAAAACCAATATGCTACACGGCGGGTCAGAATATCGCACGGATGGGTGTGCGGTTGGGTATTAGCTTATCATTCCTTTCACCAAATAGAATTCAGCTACGAGATTCACACCTATGGCTAACGGGGAAGCCAATTCTTCCAACGCATCGCTTTTGCCAACACCCTGGTGGTGGCGATTTCTAATCGCCATGGCCGTGTGTGGGGTTGGTGGAGCCACTTTTGCCGCTCAGTATTTCCGGAACTCCTGGGATGGTTCGGAAGGGTTTGCCCGGATTCAGGCTGGGATTGGGGCCATCTGCCTCTTCGGTATTGCGGCTTGCTTTTCCAGGAACTTGCGTGCGGTTCGATGGAAAACCATCTTCTGGGGCGTCGGGCTGCAGGTATTCTTGGCTATTTTTATTCTCAAGCTGAATATCAACGGCTTCCGGCCGGGTTATGAACTTTTTCAGGCAATCGCCACGGGAGTAACCTAGTTTGTCGACTTTAGTGATGCAGGTGCCCGGTTTGTATTTGGACCGCTTTCCAACCCGGGGACGTTGGAACCCTACTTTGGGAATGCCAGCTTGATCTTGGCATTTACGGTTCTGCCGGTGATTATTTTTATCTCCAGTTTTTTCAGTATCCTGTATTTCTTCGGCATCCTGCAATTTATCGTTCGGCTGATGGCTCGGGTCATGATGTACCTGATGGGCACCAGTGGCGCGGAAACTCTATCCACCGCGGCGAACGTGTTTATGGGGCAGACGGAAGCTCCTCTGATTATCAAGCCCTATATCTCGAAGATGACCCAGTCGGAATTGTTGGCGTTGATGGTGGGCGGCATGGCCACTGTTGCCGGCAGTGTAATGGTAGCCTACATCAGTTTGGGAGCCGACCGAGTCGGCATCCTTGCCACCAGCGTCATGGCGGCCCCCTGTTCCTTGTACCTGGCCAAACTATTACTCCCGGAGACCGAACAACCGGAAACTGGGGGCGGAGTGAACGATCCACCGCCGGAAACGTCGAAATACTTAACCCGACCGGTAGCCCCGCCGCAAATTCCAAACTCTTTGGAACAACGACATGCCAATTTTATTGATGCGGCTGCGGGTGGGGCTTCGGATGGATTAAGGTTGGCTTTGAATGTTGCAGCGATGCTTATTGCCTTTTTAGCGCTGTTGGCGATGGCAAACTATATGTTGAGTCTGCTGGCCACCAATGAATCCTTATGGACGACCTTGGCGGCAGACATTCAGGATGGTTGGATTTTGGTGGACCTCTTTGCGTTAGTGGTAAATTTTGCGATCGTAGTTTGGTTAATGAAACATGTCATGGAATATTTCCGGCCCGGAAGCCTGGAAAAAATGTCTCGGCCACAAAAAATCTCCGGCGTGATCTTGTTGGGATTGGTCTTTCTTCTCTTGGCAGACCTGTTCCTTCGGATTTCACCGGAAAAACTCCAGTTGGAAGACATTTTTGGCGTACTCTTTTCTCCCTTGGCGTTCTTGATAGGAACCAACCCGAAAGATATTCCGGCCTTGGCAGAGCTGTTAGGCATCAAGTTGGCAGCCAATGAATTTGTAGCCTTTTTGCGGCTCCAAGAACTTAAGGCCACCATGGATCATCGCTCTCATGTGCTGGCGACATACGCGTTGACAGGCTTTGCGAATTTTGGGTCGGTGGGCATTCAAATTGGGGGCATTGGCGCTTTGGCTCCGGAACGCCGCCCCGATTTGGCCCGGTTGGGAATCCCGGCCATGTTAATTGGATTCCTGGTCACCTCTATCAACGCGGCAGTCGCCGGAGTGTTTTTGGACTAAGGGAAAATAATATGGCTCTTCCGGTTGAGGATTTGTTGGAGAAAGCGAAAGCCGCACGGAACAATGCCTTTGCTCCTTTTTCCCATTTCCTGGTTGGGGCGGCATTGGAAACGGAAGACGGGATTATTATCTCGGGCTGTAATATTGAGAACGCCACCTATGGGCTGACGGTTTGCGCCGAACGAGTGGCGGTCTTCAAGGCGATTTCCGAGGGGTATCGCAAGTTCACAAGAATCGCCGTGGTAGTGGATACCGAAGAGTTGACGCCGCCATGCGGTGCTTGCCGTCAAATCTTGTGGGAATTCGGAGGCGATTTGGAAATCGTATTGGGGAATCTCAAGGGCAAAACTGCCTCTCACCGGCTGGCCGATTTGTTTCCCTTTCCATTCGATGGGCGATTGTTGAACGAGAAAGATTGAAACCACTTGTCGATGGGGAGGGGGGAGGGAAACTTCGCGGTGGCCTAAGTTAATCCTGCTTCTTCCTCATACCCATACATCCGATTAAAATTCTGCACCGCAACTCCACTGGCTCCGCGTATCAGGTTGTCTTCACTGACCAAGATGAGGATCTGGCCGCGGACTACCCGTAAATTGATATCGATGAAATTGGTACCCACCGTAAACTTGGTGGCCGGGAGGTGCGGGATGACACGTACAAACGGGGCCGAGGCGTAGTAGGATCGGTAGAGTTCGAGGAGTTGCGATTCGGAGAACTCTCGCGAAGGCGTGCCGTAGATAGTGGTGTAAATTCCCCGGTCCATGGGAATCAGGTGGGGAGTAAAAATGACTTCGACATTCTCATTGGCCACGTCGGCCAGAGCTTGTTCGATCTCCGGCGTATGGCGGTGCTTGCCGACGTTGTAGGCACTTACACTTTCATTGCATTCGGGAAAATGGGTGGTCAGCTTGGGACTGCGGCCGGCTCCGGAAACTCCGCTTTTGCTGTCCACGATAATGTTTTGGAGGTCAATGTGTTTGCCGGCAACTAACGGGGCTAAGCCAAGGATTGCAGTTTGCGGATAACAGCCGGGATTGGCAACCAGTTGAGCGGTGGCGATCTCTTCGCCATAAATCTCCGGTATGCCGTACACCGCCTGTGCCAGGTAAGCCAAATCTTCATGGCTGGCACCATACCATTGGGCATAAGTGTTGGCATCGCGCAGGCGATAGTCGGCACTCAGATCCACAACTCGAATTCCCCGATCCAACAAACCGGGCAGGGAATTCATGCTGATCCCGTGGGGCAGGCAACCAAAGGCGCACTCCACTCCTTTTTTCACCAGAGAGTCTACATCCAAAGGTTCACAGCGGAGATCGATTCGGCCGAAAAGGATGGGATGAACATCGGCAAGCGCGGGGCGGTCTTCGGATCTGGAGGTGACGGCAACAATCTCAGCGTGCGGATGCCGCAGGAATAATTTGATCAGCTCGAGGGCGGTATACCCCGACCCACCGATAATGGCGATTTTGGTCATACAGATCCATTATGGCAAATCGGTCTCACCCATCAAGTAGCGATCGCATTCCCGGGCGGCACCACGGCCTTCGTTAATGGCCCAAACTATCAGGCTTTGGCCGCGCCGCATATCGCCGGCGGCAAAAACGTTGGGAACATTGGTCATGTACTTGCCATATTCCGCCTTGGCGTTGCTGCGGTTATCACGTTCGACCTCGAGTTTGTCGAGCAACTGATTTTCTGGACCCAGGAAACCCATGGCCAGCAAGACCAATTGGCCTGGGAAGACCTCTTCCGTCCCGGGGATTTCTTTGGGGGCCATGCGACCGTTGTCCTTGATCCATTCGATGCGGACCGTGTGCAATTCCTTGACATGGCCATTGTCGTCGGCGACAAACTTCTTGGTCATGACCAGGTATTCCCGTGGATCCCGGCCAAACTTGGCTTCGGCTTCTTCTTGGCCGTAGTCCAAGCGATAAATCTTCGGCCACTGCGGCCAAGGATTATCCGGGCTCCGATGTAAAGGCGGCTTGGGAAGAATCTCAAACTGAAGCAAACTGCGGCAGCCGTGTCGCATGGAAGTTCCCACACAGTCCGTGCCGGTGTCGCCACCGCCGATGACGATGACATCTTTGTCCTTGGCCGAAATGTAGTTGCCATCTTTGAGGCGGCTGTCCAGCAAGCTCTTGGTATTGGCCGTCAAGAAATCCATGGCAAAGTGAATGCCTTTGAGGTCCCGGCCTTCGATGGGCAAGTCCCGGGGCTTGGTGGCTCCGCCACAGAGGAGGACGGCGTCGTATTCGGTTTTTAATTTGGCTGCGGGATAGTCGGTGCCGACTTCACAGTTGGTGATGAAGGTGATTCCTTCGGCCGCCATAATGTCGATGCGGCGTTGGACAATCTTTTCCTTGTCCAATTTCATGTTGGGAATGCCGTAGGTCAGCAGGCCGCCGATGCGGTCGGCTCGTTCGTAAACCGTGACCCAGTGACCGGCTTTATTCAATTGAGCAGCGGCAGCTAATCCGGCCGGGCCGGATCCGACTACGGCTACTTTCTTTCCAGTCCGTTTGGTAGGAGGTTCCGGTTTTACCCAACCTTCCTCAAAACCGCGATCGATGATAGCGGCCTCGATATTTTTGATGGTGACGGGAGGTTCATTGATCCCCAATACACAAGATCCTTCACAAGGTGCGGGGCAAACCCGTCCAGTGAACTCGGGAAAGTTATTGGTCTTATGGAGGCGATCCAGGGCATCGCGCCACAGTCCTCGGTAGACCAGGTCATTCCACTCGGGGATGAGGTTGTTGATGGGGCACCCGGAAGCCATGCCGGCAATCATGGTTCCGGTGTGGCAAAAGGGCACGCCGCAATCCATACAGCGGGCACCTTGGTTTTTCAGTAACTCGTCGCTCCCATGCCCGTGAAACTCTTCCCAATCCGCGATGCGTTCGGAGGGTTGGCGGACGACCGGGAGTTCCCGGGTGTACTCCATAAATCCAGTTGGCTTGCCCATTACTAGTACCTCTTTTCAGCAGATGGTCCTTGGAGAGGGATCTGCTATTTATGCCACACCAGGAAACTACTACTTTGCCTATGCTGATACTTTGTTGCGGGGCTGAATCCTGGGGAATCCAGCTACCAATACCCTTGCTGAATTCCGGCTGATTCAGCTACCAATGCATTTCCGAATTCAGGGTACAATTACTTACCCATCACTCGAGCCAAATCCCTGGCGTTTTCCTCGAAGGCAGCCATGATGGCTTCATCATCGGGGAGACCTTGCTCCTTGTACCGTTTCTGGGTTTCGAGGACCCGGCGGTAATCGTTTGGATAGACCTTCACAAAACGGGGGTAGAGGTCATCCCACTTGGCTAAGACTTCCCAGGCACGGTTGCTGCCGGTGTACTCGGCATGCTTGCGAACCATGTTGTGCACTTCCTCGATTTCTTCCTCGTCTTCGAGTTTGAAGAGTTGCACCATCTCCATGTTGCAACGGTTGGGGAAATCTCCTGTTTCGTCCAGGACGTAAGCGATGCCTCCGGACATTCCAGCGGCGAAGTTTCGCCCCGTCGGACCGAGGATGACAACCCTTCCGCCGGTCATATATTCGCAGCCGTGATCGCCAACGGCCAGGACCACTGCATGGACACCACTGTTCCGCACGCAGAAGCGTTCCCCGGCTAGCCCGGCAATGTAGGCTTCTCCTGCGGTAGCTCCATAAAAGGCCACATTGCCGACGATCACGTTTTCCATGTCGACAAAGGTGGATTCATTCGGCGGATACACGATTAGTTTGCCGCCGGAAAGTCCCTTGCCGATGTAGTCGTTGGCGTCGCCTTCCAGGGTGAAGGTCATCCCGCGAGGAACAAAAGCGGCGAAGCTTTGGCCCGCCGACCCTTGGAAGTGGATTTTGATGGTATCTTCGGGTAACCCCGCACTTCCATACTTGCGGGTGATATGGCTGCCGGTGATGGTACCCACGACCCGGTTGACGTTTTTGATCGGCAGTGAAGCTTCGACCTTTTCGCCGTTTTCGATAGCCGGTTTGCAGATTTCCAACAATTGAGTTCGGTCCAGAGACTTTTCCAATCCATGATCCTGAGGGATCTGGCAATAGCGGCCTACCGAATCCGGAACCACGGGTTGATACAGGATGGGGGACAGGTCTAATCCCTTGGTTTTGAAGTGTTCAATTGCAGCATCGGTTTGCAGGAGGTCGCTCCGTCCTACCATTTCATTGAAGGTCCGGAACCCCAGTTGGGCCATCAGTTCGCGAACTTCCTGAGCAATGAACTTCATGTAGTTGACCACATGGTCGGGATCGCCGGTGAATTTCTTGCGTAAGCGAGGATCCTGAGTGGCAACTCCGACCGGGCAGGTGTTTAGATGACATACCCGCATCATAATGCAACCCATAACGACCAGAGGTGCAGTGGCAAAGCCGAATTCTTCGCCGCCCAGCAAGGCACCTATTACCACATCCCGACCTGTCTTGAGTTGGCCGTCCACCTCCACAACAATACGGCTGCGGAGATCGTTGAGGACCAAGGTCTGATGGGTTTCGGCAAGTCCGAGTTCCCAAGGAGCCCCCGCATGTTTAATACTTGTCAACGGCGAGGCTCCAGTGCCGCCATCATGGCCACTGATCAGGACCACGTCGGCATGGGCCTTGGAAACACCGGCAGCAACAGTGCCGACTCCAACTTCGGCGACCAGCTTAACGGAAACGCGAGCTTGGTCATTGGCGTTCTTCAGGTCGTGAATCAGTTCCGCCAGGTCCTCAATGGAGTAGATATCGTGGTGAGGCGGCGGGGAGATCAGTCCCACTCCGGGAGTCGACAACCGCACCTTGGCAATCCAGGGATAGACTTTGGATCCCGGGAGTTGACCGCCTTCGCCCGGCTTGGCCCCTTGGGCCATCTTGATCTGCAATTCCTTGGCACTGACCAGATACTCACTGGTGACCCCAAAGCGGCCCGATGCCACTTGCTTGATGGCACTGTTGCGGCTATCGCCGTTGGAATCGGGGATGTAGCGAGCTGGGTCTTCACCGCCTTCACCGGTGTTGCTTTTGCCGCCGATGCGGTTCATGGCAATCGCCAAGGTTTCATGGGCTTCCTTACTGATCGATCCATAGGACATGGCTCCGGTTTTGAAACGTTTCATGATCGCTTCAATCGGCTCCACTTCCTCAATCGGGATCGGCCCTTGGTCGGATTTGAACTTGAACAATCCCCGAAGCGTGCACAGTTTCTGCGACTGGTTGTTGATCAGTTCGCTGTAATCCTTGTAAACATCGTAGCTACCAGTCCGGCAAGCAGCTTGCAGTTTGTGAACGGTAAGCGGGTTAAATAAATGTGTCTCACCGTCTTTGCGGTATTGATAATGGCCCCCGACATCTAAAGCGACTCCATTCACCTGGCGCTCGGGGTAGGCTTTTTTGTGGCGAGTAATGGCTTCCCGAGCAATGACATCCAAACCGACTCCGGAGATGCGAGTTGGCGTCCAGGTAAAGTATTTGTCCACGAAATCCTGGTTCAACCCGACCGCTTCGAATATTTGAGCACCGCAGTAACTTTGGACGGTAGAGATGCCCATCTTGGACATAATCTTGAGGATGCCTTTGTTTACCGCCTTGATATATTTCTCAATGGCTTGTTCGTGATTCACCTTGGTCAGCATTCCCTGGATGATCATGTCGTCTAGAGTTTCAAAGGCGAGATAGGGATTGACTGCACCGGCCCCGTAGCCAATCAACAAAGCCGAATGGTGGACCTCGCGGGCTTCTCCCGTTTCAATCACCAAGCCGACTTGGGTTCGCGTGCCCTCGCGGATTAGGTGATGGTGGACACCGGAAACGGCCAGCAAAGCAGGTATGGCGGCATGTTCTTGGTTTATTCCCCGGTCGGAGAGAACAATAAACTCGTTACCTTCTTCAATCGCTTTGCTGGCTTGTTGGCAGAGATCCTGTATGGCCTTTTCCATTCCTTTGGGACCTTCGGTTGGATTAAAGAGAATCGGCAACGTTTTTGCCTGAAAACGTCCGCCGGAAGTTGCCGATAATCCACGCAGTTTTTCGAGTTCCTCATTGGTTAAGATTGGCGTGTCCAGTTTGATCTGGTGAGCCGACATGGGGGTCGGATCCAGAAGATTAAACTCCCGGCCAATGGTCGTTTCCATCGACATAATGATCTCTTCGCGGATAGCATCCACCGGTGGATTGGTGACCTGAGCGAAGAGTTGTTTGAAATAGCTGTACAAGAGCTGAGGCCGTTCGGAGAGGACAGCCAGGGCGGCATCATTCCCCATGGAGCCGATGCCTTCGGTGCCGATTTCCCCCATAGGAGCCATCAATATTTTCAAGTCTTCGAAGGTGTATCCGAAGGCTTGTTGCCGCTGCAGAATAGTTTTATGGTCGGGGGGAATTGCCGGATCTCCCTTCGGAAGATCTTTGAGGTCGACAATGTTGTCCTCCAGCCACTGATGATAAGGGTGCTCAGTTGCAATATGCTTTTTCAGTTCCTCGTCAGCGATAATGCGGCCTTCTTCCAGGTCCATGAGGAACATCCGGCCCGGTTGCAGCCGGCCTTTGAGTTTGACATTTTCCGGCGGCACCTCAAGGACGCCAACTTCCGAGGCCATGATGACAAAATCATCCTTGGTCACGTAGTAGCGCGAAGGCCGCAACCCATTCCGGTCCAATACTGCACCGATAGTTGTTCCATCGGTGAATGCGATCGATGCCGGGCCGTCCCAGGGTTCCATCAGACACGCGTGGTACTGGTAGAAGGCCCGTTTCTCCGGACTCATGGTCGGATCGCCATTCCAAGGCTCGGGAATCATCATCATGATCGAATGGGCAATGGAGCGGCCGGACAGAGCCAAGAATTCCAGAGCATTATCGAACATGGCCGAATCACTACCTTCCTGGTCAATCACCGGGAAGATCTTGTGCATATCGTCGCCGTAAAGTTCCGAGGCGAACATGCTCTGACGAGCGTACATCCAGTTAACATTGCCCCGAAGGGTATTGATCTCGCCATTGTGAGCCATGTAGCGATTGGGATGAGCACGAGCCCAATTGGGGAAGGTATTGGTGCTGAAGCGGGAATGGACCATGGCCACCGCCGTTTCCACATCGCCGTCCACCAGGTCCGGATAAAAACTGGTGATCTGATCCGAGTTCAGCATGCCCTTGTACACGACGGTTCGGGAAGAAAGACTGGGAACGTAAAACATCTCCCGTTGGCTGATGCCGGATTCCCGCACGGCATTTTCCACCAGCTTGCGAATGACAAAAAGCTTGCGCTCAAAGGCCAAGCCATCGTTAACGGATTTTGATCCCGGCAACGAATCCGGTTTACCCATGCCGATAAAGATTTGCCGGATAACGGGTTCGACTTTCTTGGCAGTCGGCCCCAACAGCGAGTTATCGGTGGGTACGGTTCGCCACC
>CAZPPD010000027.1:0-16121 GCA_964588185.1 uncultured Alcaligenaceae bacterium
GGATTGATTCCTTTGCGAGCCTTGGTAGGACCCTTTTCGGCACGACGCAGTTTCCGCAGTCCCGGCTAAGTGATTGACCCGGGACCCTTCTTACTCAAATCTGCTTTGATGACGTCGCCTAAGGCATCGAAGAAATCGGAGACTTGCTTCTTGGTGAGGTCCGTTTTCTCACTCAAAAGGTTGTACAATTCCGACTTGGTTGCGGGCTTTTTCGGTGCCGCAGATTTGGATGTTTTGCCTTTGCTAGCCGCAGCTTTCTTAGCCATTGAGTTGCCCTCTCGTAAAAATTCGGACTAAAAACCTTGTCCACATTAAGGTGGAAAAATAGATAGGTTAGCCCATAAAGTCAATCAAAACTTTCGCAAAACCGCATTTTTTATGGGAAAAATGAATCGGCAAGGTTTTTTCGCACCTTTTTGACCTTGTTTTCGAGCGCACTGCACCTGATAAAAACCTTGAATTCTGCTTGAGTTGGGCCGATTCGGTTGGCGATTTGCTTGCGGCTGTTGTAAATCAGCACATTTTTGGCGATCAAATCCGCTAAAGGGATTTTTGGCTTAAAAAACATGGTTTTCAGCTGTTAAGGGAGCAATCCGGCATCTGTCTCGCGGCAAACGACTCTGATGAGTCTACTCCACCTTCTTCGCAAAAAAAGCCCGCAGGCGAGCATCCCGCAGGCTTTTGGGATTTTCCGGACCTTAGTGCTTATGGTCGAATTTCGGTTCTTTGCCCTCGTAAGCCATTAGAAATTTTTCTTGTTGTTTGGTAATTTCGCTTTGGGAATACGAGGTCAATCATCCATAGTTCAGCCCATGGGATTCAAATGCGATCTTTCAACTATCTTCGACCAATGGTTTACTTCCTCGTCTTCGGAACGATGCCCTTTCTTTGCGGGTGTATTGATATCGAAAAGAAGACTTTGGTTCTGCTGATCCCGCCGGACTCAAACAAAATCCACATGTATTATGTTTTCGAGGGGATAAGCGTCTCGGATAGCAAAAATTCCACCCTGGAGCTCGCGAAAAATCAACTGATCGAATTAAAGAAACCGGACATTAGCTTCTTCTTCGGAGGGAATAAAACGCTTGATTTCATGACTAAAGGTCGCGCGAAGCCCGCCTTGAAGCACTTTCAGTTTGAGCCTTTGCGATTTTATAATGATGTATCCCGTAAGCGGAAGTTATGTGCGGAACGTCCGGCAACGATTGTTGACCGGGAGGAGTTTACCAAAAAATTGAACGGGATAATTTCGGCGTTGATTCGAGATCACGGATTCGATCTTATTATTACCAGCCTTTCTAAGGACTTTTTTAGACCACTTCTTGATCAATTGGACAAGAAATCAAAATCGAGGATCAAAGGTGCATCGGATCCCATAGGTTTTGAGTGGTTTCGCATTGAAGGCGAAACCCTTAACTTAGTTTTGCCGATCACCCAGCAATGTGCGAAGAAGATCCTGGCCAATCCGAAGACAGCAAAATGGCAGACAAAGATGCAAGATTTTGCCAAACCGTTCCGTGTGCAGTCCTGCAAAGAAGGACTCGCGCTTGTTTTGGGTGAGAAAGGAAAGGCAATCCGGTTTACCTCAACCAGTTCCGGTTCTTATCGTCCGCACCTCGAAAACAATTTGATCCGCTTTGCAGACCCCCAACCCATCTTAATTGCCGGCAAGGCCGCGACGGCAGCCACACTTATTGACCAGTTTGTGAAGATTCCAAAACGGGCCGACTTTTACGCCGCCCGCGGAAAACCAAACTCCAACCAGGCGGAAGCATTGTTGAAGAAAGCAAAGTCTGCCTTGGCTGCGGGAGACCATAAACAAGGCCGACTTTGGTTAAGAACCGTGAGCCGTCTTTACCCAACTACTCGGGCGGGCAAAACCGCTACCACCCTTCTAGAACAAATGAATGGGATAAAAACTTTGGATAAGCAGGCGGAAGAAAACGACCCACAGGCCAGGGCTTTGCTTCAGAAGATGGTCGAAAAACTCAGGAAGGCCCGTACTCTTGAGTGTGATTTGAAAGTGTCCCTCCCAAGGAGACCAAACCAGCCCGTTGTCCGGTTAGTAATGGCCTCAGGGAACAAGATCCTTTGCTTCATTAATCTAAAGTCATTGAGGCCTACACTTCCAAATAACAACATTAATCAAGCAATGTTTATTTCCAACGGCAAGAACATGGCGTTGCTTACCAAACCTTCGTTGCAAGGAAAGACACCGGAAAACCTCGAACAATTCTTTAAGTTCTCGCTCGCCAAAGGCGACTTGCCGTTTATCCTCTCGATGTTGCCGAAATTTTTTGAAAATCCGAAATCTCTTTTCCAAGTACAATTCCCAAAGCTTTTTTTAAGTAATGTGGCGGGAGTAACTCTTCGAAAGGAAGAAAAAATCGGTAAAAGAAATGCGCAGGTAGTTGAGTTTAAAAACAATGCCTATAGATTTTTCGGGGGCCGAACGTTCCTCTGGATCGATAATGAGACTTCTCTGCCAGTAAAGTATCTGCATTTTCCGAAGGGGTTAGGAATTAATAAGTACGCTTCTCCTTTACCCCCGATGCAGGTAACAATGCGTGTCGATTCCAAGGTGGATGCCGAGCTCTTTCAGTTAAGACCCTCCCCGGAGGTTTTAAAACGCTACCAATCCTGGCGTGATGGAAAATTCGAAAAAGCCCAGGAGCAATTACTACGGGCGAAGGATGCCCTGAGTAAGGGAGGTATTTTTCTGGGAAAACTGAGATTGAAAAGTCTTATCCGCCAGTATCCTCACACTTCAGCGGCAGAGGAAGCTGGTGAAATTTTGAAAAGCCTTGAGAAGAAGGAGTAATCCCCATTGGGTTAGTTACTTCGCAAGTAAGTTCTCAATGAGAAAATCCACATTGAAGAATTTCGCCCTTTGGTTGGTAATTTCGCTTCGTGGAATATAAGGTCAATCACCCATAAATCAGCTCAAAGGATTGGGAAGCCGATTTCAACGGCTATGCTCGCGCTACGGCTGTTGGCCCGGGAGATGGGTTTGACCCAAGCGGCGTTGAAGGGCGGCATGCACCGAAAAACGGCACAAAGGTATCGGAACTCTGACGAGTCTACTCCACCTTCTTCGCAAAAAAAGCCCGCAGGCGAGCATCCCGCAGGCTTTTGGGATTTTCCGGCCTTAGTGCTTATGGTCGAATTTCGGTTCTTTGCCCTCGTAAGCCCGGTAGAAATCCAAGATGGCGTTGCGAAGATCCGCTGCGGCTTTTGGATCGGCTTGCTGCTTGCATTTCATAGCGGCTACCATGACCACATGAGCAGCAGCCAACTTCTTCGCATCTTTTTTGCCGGGTTTAATCCGTTGGGACATAAAGTAATCGGCGATGATCCGTTGAGTGTTGGTGGCGTGGTCCTCTTTGGTCACAACCCAGCGGACGGCTTGGTTGAAGGATTGGGGATCTTTTTTACCAGCCAGCTCATGAATATTCTTGATGGCCTTGGCAATAGTGGTTTGGTCTTCCAGCATTTGTTCAAAGCGCCGCTGATCGGCGTAGATACCGCAAGGAACTTGGCAATGAGCCCATAGCAATCCGGGCAAAGCAATTAAGCTTGCAAGAGTAATAATTCGAATAACTGATTTCATAGTGTAGCGTCCTCGAATATTGGAACTAAGTGAGCAACGTAAAAGGATGGGAACGAGTGTGCAATTGCACTTGAAGAAAATTCTATAGAATATTGGACGCTGGAAAAGAAATTCTTATTCCAGTTTACTGACACTAGTGTGTCAATTGGATAATTTGCTCAACTCAGTATCAAAATTCGGGTAAGTTAGATTTACATTCAAAAGAACAGAAGAAAGACAGCCCAAAACTATTCCCCCCTTGGAGGCTTACCATGTCTGATTTTGATCGCCGCAAATTCATCGCATCTTCTGCTGCATCGGTAGGAACTCTGGCTGCGGCTTCAGCGATTGGGGCAGCCGCAAAACCTAACGAGAAAATTATCCTGGCCGTCATGGGGGTCCACGGTAGAGGGAAACAATTATTGCGGGGCTTCACTGGGTTCCCGGATGTGGAAGTTGCCTACATCTGCGAGGTGGATGAAAATGTTGTTCCCGCAGCACTTCGGCAAATAAATCCCCGCCACAAACGCAAGCCGCGCGTTGAAAAAGACATTCGCCGAGTAATTGCGGATAAGAACGTCGATGCCATTGTAATTGCCGCTCCGGATCACTGGCATGCCCTGGCAACCGTGTGGGCCTGTCAGGGCGGCAAGCATGTCTATGTGGAAAAACCCGCCTCCCACAATATCATCGAAGGTCGCCGCATGGTTCAGGCCGCTCGCCGCCACAATCGCGTCGTTCAAGTGGGAACCCAGAGGCGCAGTGCCGCTCATTACCGGAGTGCACGGGAATTAGTTCGCTCGGGGAAGCTGGGCAAGATTCCTTTTGTCCGCACCTGGATTGCCGGCAATCGCCCCAGCATTGGGACGCGAAAGGACACTCCGGTTCCTCGTGGAGTCGATTACGACTTGTGGTTGGGGCCGGCTCCACGGCGGCCCTTCAATCCTAATCACTTTCATTACAACTGGCACTGGTTCTGGGAAACGGGAACGGGTGAGATCGGCAACAATGGCATTCACGCTTTAGACATGGCCCGAGGAATCATGGGCAGCTTGGACGCGCCCATTCGCATCAGTGCCGGCGGCGGCATGCACTATTACGAAGATGATCGAGTGACTCCGGACACCCAGATCGCCACCTACGATTTTGAGGACACCACCGTGGTTTGGGAGCACCGGTTCTGGTCGCGCACGGGGGTTGAAGGTGCTCCCTGGGGTTTGATTCTCTACGGCCAGCATGGCACACTGATCTTTGATAATCGCGGCTGGCGAATTGAGGACGGCATCGAAGGCGGTGAGAAAGCTGCGAGTATGGATCAACCACATCAGCGCAATTTTCTGGACTGCATCAAGAATAATCGGCGGCCGAATGCCGACATTGAAGAAGGCCACCTCAGCACGCGTTTATGTCACCTTGGCAATATCGCCTACCGAACGCACAAGACCTTGCGGTTTGATTCCAAACAGGAGAACTTTCATGGCAATGCGGATGCCAATCGGTTGTTGGGGAGGACTTACAGGAAACCATTTGTGTTGCCGGACGCGTGAACAGTTAAAACTTGTTAGGATTTTGATTAAAGGAAATTGAATAATGGTTGATTATCCAAATCCCGATACCTGGGAACACGCAAGTAGTTTGCAAAAACGACGAGCCGCGCGATCCTTTGCGGAACTTAGAAAGCGCAACCTACCTGTTTATAAGGGCCCACTTTTCATCGAGGATGAGGAGAAAACAGAACTTCAAAGCCCTCAAGACGTAGCGAAAAGAGTGCTTGTTTTGTGGGCAGTAGAATTGCGAGCCGAAGGGATTCCTCAATCAGAAGCTTTTGGATTGATTGACCAACAAGACCTGTGGGAAAGTGTAAGTCCTATAGAAAAAAAATTCCTCCAAAATAATAATCCTGACGAAGAGGAATGCCAAAAACTCATCTGGAGATTAGAAAGTATTTGGGTTTTATTGTGGGCTTTGGGTTACCTTGAAGAATTAGGTTGGCCTTGTGAGATGTGTGATGTACCGAAAATCGTCGAAATCCTAAAGCCACAGGAATCCAATAAAGGTTTTGTCACCAACGCAATTCTCAAAAGAAAAAAAACTGAAATTCTTGATGCCGCAGACTTAACCATGAGAATTCATTGGGCAATTCGTGATGCTTACCTGAACCATGGAGGCATTATTCCCGAAGATCTTGATTGGTCAGGGGATTATAATGCGGTTCATGTAAACATGAGTGAAGCGGTAGGAGTAGTTGAACAAAGGCATTACTCTTTAAATTGGTTAATCAATTTCATGAACCCGGAAACCTGGGATGATGTGGATACACCTACTTAAGAGAGGCAAACTCCAATTTCCTAAATCTCATCGTGGTCATTCTTCCTTTTCCCCTTCCACAGCATCCTTCAAATGCCAAGGCGTGTAGTCAAAGCTCGGAATCTGCACCAACGGGTGGTTCCAGAAGCCCCACTCGTGTTGGCGGCTAAAGAACTGGCCGACGTAGGTCTTGAAGGTGAACAAAACCAGGATCACAAATATCAGTCCCAGCCAAAAGAGTTGGTAGAATGAGTGAGCCGTTCGCAATGAGAATTTCAGGATCCCTGCCTTGGAGTTCACCGGCTCGGGACATATCTCCATCCGGTCCAGCCACATCTTAACATCGGGATGCAATTCTTCCTTAGGTACTAAGCCCCGACGAACCGACTCCAACACCGCCGATGAGTAAAAGCGGCAGGCAAATCCCCGGACAAACAGCAGCAAAGGGAAGAAAACCAGGCAACACAAAAACCAATGTTGCCGCCAGGCCGCCAAGGCTTCGGCATCAGTTAGCGCTTCATTATTCGACTGCAGGTTGGCAACAAAAGGAATGGATTTCATTACCTCCAAAGGAAGCGAAACTATCCCCAGGATGCTTACCAGGAAAACGTAGGCGGTTAAACGAACCCAGATTAATTTCCAGATGAATTTGAACTCGAAGAACGCACGTGCCTGGCCGGTGACTGCCTGGTGGACCTGAGCCATCAACACATAGATCAGCGAGAAGGCGAAAAGAAATATGCCAATGAGACTGACGGTAACTCCGATCCAGGACAGTTCGTACATCTTATTGAAGGAGATAATCCAACCGATCTCCCAACCGAACACCATCAACAAGCAGCCCCAACCGGTGACCAAGAAGGTACAGAACAATCCCAGAAAACCGAGTTTGAAGTTTAGCCAAGCGGAATGCCATGGGATGGTTAATACTCGCAAGAAGACCCGGAACCCATTCGGTGAATTTCCCTTGCGAGGCATCTCCAAAGCGGCTTTGGGTTTCTCTCGGACAAACCATTGAGGCAAGGCAACAGGTCCCTCGGGGCCATACTGGTCCAGGAATTCTCGGAACGTTCCTTCGTTGGCGAAGGCGCTACGTTTCCACCAGCGTTTGAGCACCACGGCTTGCATCCACCGGTAGGTCCAACCAAAAACCAGAATGCCGCCCAGGAAGTTGAAGATTACTCCGCCACCGACTGCAAAATTCATGCACAGGAAGGCTCCCACCAACCACACCCACAAGCGGCGAATGATGCCGCCCACAAAACGGGCAAAGCGAACGACATTATTTGGCGAAGATCCTTGGGACTTATCCGGTTCAATTATGTCGTAGTCGGTAACAAACTCTTCGTGAAGGGGGCGTACCGGTTTTACATCAGATACGGAAGAATGACTCATTGCAGAGGTCCTACTAGGTATTCGAGACTGGTTCCGGTTGTCAGCTTGGATTAAGTCAACTACAGGTTCATGGCTTCATCCGCCAGGGGAGTCTGGAATCCCATGATGCTTCCTATCGTTGCAGCTACATTCGTTTGCGAAACGGATCGATCATTGATTTGGGCGGAGCGGGGAATCCATTGTTGCGGGCCGGCAAAGACGGAGAAAATCTGGTGCGAACTCAGGCCGCCGAAGTGATGCTGGTAAGGAACGGACATGCCTCGGTTGTTGTCGCGGCCGCAATCGGGAACCACTACAAAAATGGTATTGTCCCGATATTCCTCATCCGCCTGCACCGCATTGTATATCTCGCGGACGCCTTCATCGATGATGGAAATGGCTCGCGTGTAGAAGCTGGGATTGCCCCAATGGACGTAGTCGGGATCATTGTAATTTATCATCATCATTCGCGGTCGTAGGTACCGAAGAGACCACAGGCAAAGCGTAGTCAACAACCGATCTCCACGTGGATTGACCAAACCACTGTCTCCGTAGTAGCGCCGCCAACGTTCCCAGAACTCGTCCAGCTCTGTGCTACGAACGGTGTTCGAGTTGCGATTTTCCGAGCGATAGTCAAACGCCTCCATTTGGCGAAGGCGGAGTTCCTTACGCCGCCGTTCGCGGTCGCTCAGGTTATTGTTGGCAAGTTCCTGACGCAGGAGGTAAGTCTTGAATCGATAGAGGCTGAGGACGGTGGATTTGTAGCGGACACCAAATTGGTGATGGCGACTGTAGGTGAAAAACTCTTCGTTGATGCGGTCTTCGCCATTGATGATCAACGCCTGATGAGCCGGTATGTTGTAGGTGCGGCGGAAATATTCGAACAGCGTCGGCTTAGTCGGCTCGTAGCACTCGCCTAGGAATTGATTCTCAATATCTTGGTACGCATCATACTGCCCGGTTAGAATGTAGAGAGTCCCCTCACCGTGACTGGTTTTTATATGAGGAGCCGAGGCAATCTCCATATTCTTACAAAGGACTCCGTGCCTCCGTCCCAGTTCGTGATAAATGAAAGGACAGAAGGTGTGGGCATCATCCTGGATAGTTTCTAACCGGCGGACTCCTCCACCAAAACGAACCAGAATTAGATTGGGCCCGTTATAGTCCCTTCGTTCGCCAAAATCCGGATCCATGGGTGCATTTTCCGGGGGCGGAGCAAAATCACCGGGAACTTCGTCCAATGGATCAAGCCCCATGGAGGCACCCGCCGCAACAGCACCTATACTGGCAGTGGCCTGGCAAAGGAATTTTCTGCGATCAACCGATGACATGATCGTTCACCTTCGGCACGGGAAAGTAGAAGAATTTGCTGCTTGTGTTATGACAATATTACCATGATTCTTGGGGGGAAGTTTCAAGAAGGGGGAGAAGTTTTTGGATTCTGGAACAAAGAATCTCGTGGTATGATACCTTTCAAACAATGCCGATTTGAGAATGGAGAAAGAAAAATGGCAACTGCGGATCTCCAATTAAGTAATGACCAGTGGGTTGAAGAACCTCTATATGAAATTGCCAATGGTCAAAAGGTAGAAAAGCCGAAAATGGGAACCCAAGAAGCCTTTTTAGCCAGTAAAGTTTTTTCTCTCCTTTCTCAATCGTTAGGCGAAAACCCGCCGGGCATGTTAGTGTTGGAAGTGTTATTCCGCCTTGAACCGAACGGCAAACTAGACCGGCGGCCGGATATTGCGTTTGTCCCTTTCTCCAACTGGCCCAACCGGAAATTTCCAACCAAAGATCCTTGCGAAAATTTACCAACCTTGGCAATCGAGATTGTAAGCAAATCTAACAAAGCAACCGAAATTACTCAGAAAATAGTTGATTACTTCAGTCATGGAGTTGAATTAATCTGGGTGATTTATCCGAACCAAAAAGTTGTCTTTGTTTATGAACCTGCCAAAAAAGTTCAAATGTTAGATGAGCAGGATGAATTGAATGGCGGAAATTTTATTCCAAATTTTTCTCTTCCATTATCAATGTTATTTGTTTGGATCGAATAAAAAGAGGTCCTTTCTTCAGTCAAATTCCGGGAAGGATGAATGGCTACAACAAATATCCTTGCGAATGATCAATTAGAAATTAGTGAAGATTCCCTGTATGAAATGATCGATGGTCAAAAAATGGAAAAACCTCTTAAAGGGGTGAAGGAGGTTTTGTTGGCCAATGATTTGTTGAGATTTATCTGGCAATCGTTAGGTGAAGAACACAATGTTAAAGAAGTAATGGAAATGATGTTACGGCTGGAACCGGATGGCAAATTGGATAGAAGGCCGGATGTTGCTTTTATTCCCTATTCGCGGTGGCCGGATCAAAAATATCCGGAACGGATGCCTGCGAAATTCTACCTTCCTTGGCGGTAGAAATTATCAGCAAAACCAATAAGGCTGATGAAGTTGCACAAAAGATCGAAGAATATTTTTCCCATGAGATTGAATTAGTTTGGGTCATCTATCCAAAACAAAGGAAAGTGTACGTTTACAAGTCCCCAAGGAAACTCCAGATCTTGAGTGAAGAGGATGAACTGAAAGCGGAAGACATAATCCCTGGATTTTGCCTCCCGCTTTCCCGATTGTTCGGGCCAATTCGTTAACTTCGTCCTTCAAAGATCAATTTCCCGGTATTCCGATCCAAATCACACAAAATGTGTTGTCCTTCTTTCAGAGTCCCTTCCAGCAACTGGCGCCCCATAACATTCTCGATTTCCTTTTGAATCGCACGTTTCAAAGGCCGGGCACCATAGGTTGGGTCGTATCCGACGTTGACCAAGTGCGTCTTGGCCGCATCCCTGAGCTCGAGGGTAATGTGGCGGTCCTCCAGCCGTTGGCGAAGGCGGCCAAGTTGGATTTCGACTATGTGTTTGAGGTCCTCTTCGGTCAGGCTGTGGAAAACAATGATCTCATCTACCCGGTTGAGGAACTCTGGCCGAAAACCGCGACGCAGTTCGTCCAACACCGCTGATTTCATGCTTTCGTAGTCCGAACTGTAAACCTCGCCTTGGAAGCCCAGAATCCGTTGACTGCCGATGTTGGAGGTCATAATGACGATGGTGTTCTTGAAATCCACCATGCGACCTTGGCTGTCGGTCAAGCGGCCGTCGTCAAGAACCTGCAGCAGAACATTAAACACGTCGACATGAGCTTTTTCGATTTCGTCGAACAAAATGACGCAGTAGGGTCGTCGCCGGACAGCTTCCGTTAGCTGGCCGCCTTCTTCGAAGCCGACATATCCCGGAGGTGCACCCAGCAAACGGGAAACCGTGTGTTTCTCCTGGTATTCGGACATGTCGATGCGGATCATCGCCCGCTCATCGTCAAAGAGGAACTCCGCCAATGCCCGAGCCAGTTCGGTTTTCCCAACTCCAGTCGGGCCAAGGAAGATAAACGAACCGATTGGTCGATTCGGATCCTTTAATCCCGAGCGAGCGCGAACGACTGCTTCGGCAACCGAGTTCACCGCTTCGTTCTGGCCGATGACTCGCTTATGAAGGACTTCCTCCAGCTTCAGGAGTTTCTCCACTTCTCCTTCCAATAACTTTAAAACCGGGATTCCGGTCCAGCGACTAATTACCTCGGCAATATCCTCCTCATCCACCTCTTCCTTCAGCAGCTTGGTGCCGGTGTCATGAGAAATCTTTTCTTCTTCGGCTTGAAGCTTCTTCTCCAGTTCCAACAGAGTTCCGTACTTCAATTGGGCAGCTTTGTTTAGATCGTATTCGCGTTCCGCCTATTCAATCTCCAACTAGGATTGCTCACTCTGTACGCGCAGAGTTTGCATACCTTGCACCGCATTCTTTTCGTTCTGCCATTGTGCCCGCAAAGCATCGCCTTGGGATTTAAGGTCCGCCAATTCTTTTTCCAGCTTCTCAAGGCGCTCGCGGGAAGCAGTGTCGGTTTCCTTCCGCAAGGCTTCGCGTTCAATCTCCAGTTGCATGATGCGGCGCGAGGTTTCGTCCTATTCAGTAGGCATGGAATCCATCTCCGTGCGCAGCTTTGCCGCCGCTTCGTCCACAAGGTCAATGGCTTTGTCCGGCAGAAACCGATCCGAGATGTAACGATTGGAGAGAACCGCAGCCGCAACTAATGCGCCATCTTTAATGCGAACGCCATGGTGCACCTCGTAACGCTCCCGCAATCCGCGGAGAATGGAGATGGTATCCTCGACATTCGGCTGGTCCACCATTACCGGTTGGAAGCGGCGTTCCAAAGCGGCATCTTTTTCGATGTGCTTGCGATACTCATCCAAAGTGGTTGCGCCGATACAGTGGAGTTCTCCTCGAGCCAACATCGGCTTCAGTAAGTTTCCCGCATCCATGGCACCTTCACTTTTGCCGGCACCGACCACCGTGTGTAACTCATCGATGAATAGGATGATGTTCCCGGCGGATTCCTGAACTTCCTTGAGGACCGCCTTGAGTCTTTCTTCGAATTCGCCCCGATATTTGGCACCGGCAATCAACGCTCCCATGTCCAAAGCCACGATTCGCTTGTTTTTCAATCCTTCGGGAACATCCCCGCGAATTACCCGTTGAGCTAGTCCTTCAACGATGGCAGTCTTCCCGACGCCTGGTTCTCCGATCAGCACTGGGTTGTTTTTGGTGCGCCGGGACAGCACTTGAATGACGCGGCGGATTTCCTCGTCGCGACCAATTACCGGGTCTAACTTCCCTTGATTGGCCAAGTCGGTCAGGTTGATACCGTAGCGGTCCAAAGCCTCATAAGTAGCATCCGGATTGGGGGTGGTGACGCGTTGAAGACCGCGGACTTCTTGGAGAGCAGCCAGTAACCGTGGCCGGGTTGTTCCGAAATCCTTGAGAATCTTGGAAGCGGGAGAACTTTCCTCCAGGATAGCCAAAACCAAATGTTCAACGGAGACATAATCATCCTGCATTTTTTTAGCTTCGTCTTCGGCTCGGCCCAAGACACGATTGAGTGTCCCGGTGATACTAATTTGATCCGAACCGCCGTGGACTTTGGGGCGTTTTTCCAATTCTTGTTGGGTACGGATTTTGATTGCATCGACTGAAATGTCGGCTTTGTTGAGCAACGAAGTGGCTAATCCTTGTTCCTGGTCTAACAACGCCAGCAACAGATGCTCCACGTCCATTTGTTGGTGGCCCATTTTCCCGGCCAACCGCTGGGCGGCCGCCAATGCTTCCTGTGATTTTTCGGTGTATTTGTCAATATTCATTTCCCTACCTCTATTGATTTCCAGGGTCATCTATTAGAGGGGTAAGAAAGTGGAAAAGATTCATGGATTTAGTTTTACCTCAGTTTTCAGTCCGGCCTTTTCCCTTCCTTCCTTGAGACGGTATAGGACAACTTAATCCTGAAAACTGAAAACTAAATGGG
Organism: uncultured Alcaligenaceae bacterium; assembly: GCA_964588185.1. Lineage (GTDB taxonomy): Bacteria > Planctomycetota > Planctomycetia > Gemmatales > Gemmataceae > CAZPPD01. The sequence continues at coordinate 12,676 of CAZPPD010000027.1, forward strand.
TTCTCTCTCATTCCCGGACAATGATCGTCGTCGGACGGGAGACCGATTCACTGCCGTCCTCAAGAGTTGCCACAGCGATCAAGGCATGGATTCCGGCTGGGAGTTGAATAGACGTGGGTTCGGCAGTTCCGTCCGTGGTTTTCAAGGGATTATCGCCGTCGAACAAAACCAATTTTTTTGCTTTCCCTTGAAGGGATAATTTCACCTCAATCGGTTTGTTGGCTTGGTGAAGAACAAAAGGCTGCCCACCGCCTAGTCCGGGTGGGAATTTGATTTTTACCTTTGGATTCTGACTGACAAAGGCTCGCCAAACTTGGGCGACATAGGAGTTCGGCAGCCAACAAGCTTGGGCTTTGTCACCGGAAAACTTGGCGTATGCCGCAACAGTCGGGGAATCCGTGTCCCACGTGCTTCGATCTCCCAACCATCCGGATTCAATTTTGTAGGGAAGAAGTTTAACCGGACTTTTTGTGGGGTTGGCCGTTTTAGGATACCGGTGACGAATGACCTGATCGAAAAACGGCATCGCCAGATTATTTGCCTTGTAAAAATCATGCCGCTTTCGCCACTGAACCGCAGTCGCCCATAAGGCCCCTTGCTTCCGTTGTTCCGGTAACCGTTCGGCCAGCTTTTCCATCTGACGCCCGTCCCGTTCGCCGAAAATAGTAACGACGGGAATCTTCCGAGTCATTTCCGAGCGCGGGCCCACTTCCAGACAAACCGGAGCCGCGGCGATGGTCCGTTCGGGGATTTGATCCGCCAAACGCATGGACATTCCCCCGCCGGCGGACATGCCCACAAAGCAAAATGGGATATGCGGTAGTTCCGGATGTTTACATTCGGAGGCGAAAGTTTTCAACGCATCCATCAGTCGCGGAGCAAATTCCTGATTCTTGACACCAAAATAATTCGCTCCCACCAAAGCAAAATCCCACAGCCGGCAAGCTTCCTGCCAGTGCTTTTGGGTCACTGTTTTGGTGTAGAACGGATTGACCACCGCCCCCCGAATTACTTGGACACCGTCCGGAATCCAGATTTTGATCTCTACTTTGTCCAAAGGGCCGCCTTGGCGGGGCGGTTTTTTCCTAGGGGTCTCCAATGGGACAAGCGTTTCCAAGGTTTGATCTGCGGCAAAAAGCTTTTCGGGAATCCAGCAGAACAAACAGGCAACCAAAAACAGGAATGGCAAAAAAACTCTCATGTTGTACTCCAAGATTATCTCCATGCAACAAATGAATTTTGAATGCAGCTAATTTTACCAAGATATTCCGGAAAGGAAGACTCGAACTCCTGCTTCTGATGATGCAATTTCGGAAGCCTGATGAAGGTAGAAGTTGGCGGGAATGCTGTCGTTCCCACACTGGAAAATGTGGGAACAGGGAGACTTACTCTTCGTCCGATTTGCTTTTCTTGGCTACTTTCTTTGGGCTTTTCGTCTCGGTTTCGGCGGCAGCCAAACCTTTTTGCACGGCTTCCAAGAGCTTTTCCATGGCAAAGGGTTTGCGGATGTATTCGACCACGCCCAAGTATTCCGCATAGGCTTTGTGGCGGCTTCCTTCGTTGGCGGTGATCATAATAAAGGGAGGAGCATCGGTTTTATCCCGGAAATGTTCCAAGACCGGGTAGCCGCCCATGCGGTGCATCATCATGTCGAGGATGACTAAGTCCGGGCGGGCTTGGTAGACTAGATTTTTACCTTGCTGACCATCTCGGGCTTGTAAAACCTTAAACCCTCGGGATTCCAGAAGGGTGCGTAACCCATCACTGAGTTCTTGGTCGTCATCCACCACGAGGATTGTTTTTTGCTCTGCCATTTTCTCGATCCTGATTCAATAGAGTAAGGTAATCCCAATTTAAAGATTATCACTTACCCACTCCGGGAACAAGCAGGGATTGGTTGGGTTTTGCCGGGTTCATTGATCCCGGACTTCTGCTAGTCTGGAAGAGTAAGGAATTCTATAAAAGTAATAATATTAAATTCCTTTATTTGGTTGGTTTTAGAAAACCAAAAGTTCCCTCAGCAGAGCAAGAGACCTAGCGAATGAAACTTATTCTAGCCATCATTCAACCCTCAAAAGTGGAAGCGGTAAAGGAAGCGTTAAGCAACGTAGCGGTTTTCCGCTTGACTATGCTGGACGTCCAAGGTTTTGGCCGCCAGAAAGGACAAACGGAAACGTATCGTGGGCATGAGTTAAATATCAACCTGCTGCGAAAGGTCCAGCTCCAAATTGCGGTGAACGAGGATTTTGTGGAACCGGCCGTCAACGCCATCATGGAAGCCGGCCGAACTGGCCCCGAAGGCCGCATCGGCGATGGCAAAATTTTTATTCTTCCCTTGGATGATTGCATCCGCATTCGGACCGGAGAACGCGGGCCGGAGGCGATATAAGTCAACAATAGAGAGGAACTAATGAAATCGCTTGGTGTGTTACTTTGTGATGATCTCATCTTTAGCAGCCGAATTACGGGAACAGCCCGGCACTATGATTTGGAGTTAAAGGTGGCTCGAAATCCAATTGATCTGGAAAAATATGGCAAAGAGAAAAACCCGGTTTGCCTGATACTAGACCTCCACAATTCCGGCTTAAACATTGAGCAAACGGTTCAATCTTTTTCGGACTCTGATCATCGCCCCTACATTGTTGGATATGGCTCCCACGTTGCCACCGAGGTTCTGAAGGCCGCTCGGGAGGCAGGGTGTGACCTTGTCCTTCCCCGCAGCAAGTTTGTGGAAGATCTGCCCAAGGAATTACCCAATTGGTTCGCAGGCAACCATCCTTCCGCTTGACAGGCGGGTTTGCCTACCTAGATTGACGAATACAACACGGAAAAGCTGAAACCTAACTCAAGGAGATTTCCCATGGCAACGGCAACCGCAACAGCGAAGCAAATGTATATCGACGGCAGGTGGTGCGATGCCGATAACGGTCAAACCATAGAGGTGATAAACCCCGCCACAGAAGAAGTGGTCTCTGAAATCGCTTTCGGTTCGCGGGCGGAAACCAAACGGGCGATTGAGGCTGCCCATAAAGCCATGAAGAGCTGGATGAAAACCACTCCTTACGAGCGAGCGAAAGTCCTCAAGAAAACCGCTGATTCCATGCGACAGAATGCCGATGAACTGGGTCGCACTTTGACTTTGGAACAAGGCAAACCCCTGCCGGAAGCAAAAGCGGAAATCCTGCACTCGGCGGATACGTTCGAATGGTTCGCTGAAGAAGGCAAACGGGCTTATGGGCAAATCATCCCCAATTCGGCTCCCGGCAAGCGCCACATGACCATCAAGCATCCGGTGGGAGTGGTCGGAGCCATCAGCCCTTGGAATTTTCCCATCACATTACAATCCCGGAAGATCGCCCCAGCTCTGGCCGCTGGCTGCACCATCGTCTGTAAACCCGCCAGCCAAACGCCGCTGAGTTTGGTTCTCCTGTTTGAGTTGATGATCG
>CAZPPD010000028.1:0-16113 GCA_964588185.1 uncultured Alcaligenaceae bacterium
CCCAAAATTGTCCTCAATTACTGCTTGTATTCTCCACCTTCTCCATCGGAAAAAATAGTCAAGTTTATGCAAATCGGATGAGTTTCTCTTTTGATCAGGAAGGTGTTTTCTTAAAATAATTGAGGTAAAAGAGTTGATGATTTCATTTGGTTTTTAGGGAATTTTGTCATATTCTTTTACTGGTCCATTCTTAGGTTCTTATTCCATTCTTAGCTGCCGATTCAGGTCGGAAGGTAGGCGCGAATGCCCGCACCTTCAACATTGGAAGAATTTGTAGATCTGGGTTTAAAAGCCGGAATCTTGGAGCGAGATTCTGTTTCCGATTATTGTGCCCGCTTTCAGGAACAACATCCCGATTACACTCCCGAACAGCTTGCCCAAGCCATGGTTAGGGACGGACTTCTCACCCCGTTTCAAGCCGAGCATCTCCTGCGCGGGCGGTGGCGAGGTTTTGTCTTATGCAAGAAATATCGGCTGCTGGAATGCATCGGCAGCGGCGGTATGGGCAGTGTTTATCTTTGTGAACACTTACTGCTGCGCCGCAAAGTCGCCATAAAGATTCTGCCCGCTGCTCAGGCCAAAGACCCGGAAATCTTGGCCCGGTTCTATCGCGAAGCCCGAGCGGTAGCCTCTCTTTCTCATCCCAATATTGTCCGTGCAGATGACATCGATCAGGATGATAATCTTCATTTCCTGGTGATGGAATATGTCGATGGTTATAGCCTGCAGAAAATCATCAAGAATAACGGGCCGTTGTCCGTAGAGCGAGCCGCAAATTATATCGCCCAATCCGCCAATGGTTTGCAGCATGCTCATGAGGCGGGTCTGGTCCATCGGGATATCAAGCCGGGGAACCTGTTGCTGGAGCGAACCGGAGAAGTAAAAGTCCTGGACCTGGGACTGGCTCGGTTCTTTTTCGAAGAAAACGATCAGTTAACCAAGAAGCATGACGCCAATTCCGTTTTGGGTACTGCGGATTATTTGGCTCCCGAACAAGCGATGGATAGCCACAATGTGGACATCCGGGGAGACATTTACAGTTTGGGTGCCACCTTTTATTTTCTGTTGACCGGCCATGCTCCTTTTCATGATAAAAGTGTCCCTCAGAAATTAATTGCCCATCAATTACGCCAACCTCCCCCCATAGAGAACTTTCGCAAGGATGTTCCGGCAGAATTGATTGCGGTGTTGAAGAAAATGATGGCTAAGCGGCCGGAAGACCGCTATCAGCAACCATACGAGGTTGCCCAAGCTTTGGAGCCTTGGACGCGGATTCCCGTCTCTCCCCCACCGGCCCGGGAAATGCCCAAGAACCGGACCAAGGTTTTCTCTCCCGACAATAAACCTTTAGTGGATTCGGACGTTCCTATCACTCGGAAAATATTGGAACAGTCCCCAGCGCAAGAACCGCAATCTCCCCCGTCGCCTCAGTATTATGAGCAGCATGACTTAAACGATCCCCAATCTCCCACGCGAATCAGTTCTTCGACCGATTCTACCTGCCCCACTGGGCACCGCCCTCTTCCGGCAGACAATGAGAAAGCCCCTCAGTCGGAGGTTAATTTTGCTCCGGAACTCATCGACCGGGATGCAGCCACTACTATCTATCGCCAAAGCCGGAAACCGTCGAATCGGCTTCCTATTCTGTTGTCGATCTTGGCCGGCGGCTTGTTCCTGGTGGTTTCGGCGGTTGCGGCAATTTGGTTGAATCTACCGGGAGAAAAGAAGGCCGCGGTAAAAGATTCCTCCCCAAACAAGAAACCTTCCATTGCCGGAAGTAAGGCTCCGCCGGATTTTGGCGGCTTTTACAAACCTTCCTCCCGGCAAACCGAGCAAGTGATCCAAGTATTCAAGGATCATTCCGATCCGGTGGAGAGCGTAGAGATTTCTGCCGACGGACGCTGGTTGGCCACGGCAAGCTGGGATAAGACGGTTCGGGTCTATGACCTGAAAACCGGCCGACTCCACAAGACCATCAAGAGGCATTGGAATAAGATTCACGACGTTGCTATCTCCCCCAATGGGAAACTAATCTTGTCGGCTTGTTGGGATAATAACGTCCGCATTTTGGACCTGACGAATGGAAATGAGCGGAAGCGTTTCGGCGACCATAAAAAGCCGGTGGATTGTGTGGCGATTTCCCCTAAAGGAGACATTGCCATCTCCGGTGGGCGGGACCATTTGCTGCGGGTGTGGGATATTCGCAACCGAAGAAAACGCAAGGCCAACTCCACCTTCAAAGGTCATACGGATTCTATTTGGTGTATCGCTTTTTCTCCGGACGGGGAAAAATTGCTATCAGGATCTTATGATGCTTCCGTCCGCTTGTGGGAGGTATCTTCCGGCAAAGAACTCCGCCAATTCCCAGGACCAGAGGTTGGAGTCCACGCGGTTGCTTATTCTCCCGACGGGATCTTTGTTGCCGCGGGCGGCAAAGATAAGAAGGTTTGGGTTTGGAATGCCGATAGTGGGAAGTTGGTAAGAACTTTTGCCGGCCATAAACAAACCGTTGCGGGGCTGTGTTTTTCCCCGGACGGGCGATATTTGGTTTCCTGCGGCGATGACAAAACAGCCCGAATTTGGGATCTGATGACCGGCGGACAGGTATTGGAGATTTCGGATTCTGCACCCATCTGGTCCGTTGCTTGCACACCGGATGGGAACCAACTGATAACCGGCGGAAGAAGCAACCAGGTAAAGGTGATCCGCTTGCCTGAGTTTATGCACTGTCCCGAGGTGGGTCAGCAAAGAGTTTTCTGGCGAAATCGGGGGTATGTCAGTGCCTTAGCTGTTGCCCCCGACGGAAAAGAATTTGCCTCTACCGGCGCGAAGAACACGATTGAATTGTGGAGCTTAAAGCGAGGGCAAGCAACCTTCTATCTCACCGGCCATTTAAATGATGTGAATGACTTGGCCTTTTCCCCGGATGGGAAGTATCTTGTCAGCTCCGGAAAAGACAACAAGGTGATCTTGTGGGATTCCAGGACCAAACGAAAAATCCGTTTGCTGGAAGGGCACAAAGGAGAAGTTCGGTCGGTAAGCTTTTCGCCGGACGGAAAATCAATTGTCAGTGGTTCTGCAGATAAGACTGCCCGGTTGTGGGATGTTGAGACCGGAAAAACACTAAGGATTTTGCATGGCCATCGCAATGATGTTTGGGGTGTTTGCTTTGCTCCCGATAACCGGGAAGTTGCCACGGCATCCAGTGATCGTACCATTCGCTTTTGGGACAACAAAACAGGAAAAAAAACCCGGGAAATAAAACTCAGAGATATGGAACCCCGGTTAATTCGGTTTACCTCGGATGGAAAACGCTTGATATGCACCACAAACCGGAATAAAGCTCAAGTCTGGAAAATTGACTCCAAGAAACCGTCCCTCCAGCACACCCTGGAAGGCCACACCAATCGGTTGGCGAGCTTGGCGGTAGCCAAGGGAAGCAATTATGGCTTGACCGGGGGCGAAGATGGCAGGTTGATTCTCTGGGATTTGAATGAGGGACGAGCGATTTCCTTCTTCAAGGAACATTTCGGAGTGGTTTCCAGTGCCAATTTCTTTGGCAATGGACAAAAGGCTTTATCCGGAAGTTCCGATACCAGTATCCGCCTATGGGGTCTTCCGGGGTTTGTGTCCACCCGAAAAGAAGAGAAAACCACCCTTATCCAACAGCAGCAATCCATCCTTGCTGCCGCAGTTTCCCCCGACGGCTCCAAAATCCTGACTGGAGGCCAAGACACCACCATCAATCTTTGGTCGACCGCTAGCGGACGATTAATTCGGACCTTGTCCGGGCATAGTGGTCCCGTGATTGGGGTGAAGTTTTCCAACCAAGGCCGCTATTGTCTTTCCTGCAGCGTGGATCAATCGATTATTCTCTGGGATTTGTATTCGGGACGAAAAATCCGCAAATTTGTCCGGAAAGAAGGAAACATTCTCTCCGCTCATTTTTCTGCAGATGGGGAGAACATAATTTCCGTGAGTGCCGACGGTCAAAGCACCATTTGGGATGCAGTATCCGGAAAAGAACTGGATAAAATCGCTCTGGAAAGAAGGCTGATTAATCAGGTTGCCTTTGCCGAGAACAAACAGTTAAATGCCGGCCCAAGCGGTTTTCTCCAACTGATCGATTGGTCCGGAGGTAAAACCCAATACCGCCAACTTCGGGGGCAAAAAGGAAATATTCATGCCGTTGCCATTTCCCCGGATGAAACGAAAGCCCTTTCCGGCGGCCAGGGAAAGTCGGTTCGCTATTGGGATCTGACCAGTGGAAATACCATCCACCGCTTTACCAATCCCTCCCATCCAATTTCATGCGTGGCGTTTTCTCCCGACGGCCAAAAAGCGGTAGCCGGGGATAACGAGGGAGAAATCCACTACTGGGACCTGAACCAACAGAAATTACTCCGCTCCTATCCTGCTCATGCCGGTGCGGTCACTTCAATTGCTTTCACTCGCGATGGGAAAAATATCTTCTCTGCAAGTAAAGACGGCACGGTCCAGAGGTGGACCTTACCTTCCCTTTATCCCGCCAGTGCCCTAACTCAGAAATAAATTTGGGTGGTATTTTTTTGCAGATCCGATTTGATTTGGTTGGCTCGAAGCATCCGCTGGAGAGCATGTCACCAACCTGCGCGACTATTTGTCAGACGAGAGTTTCAATCGCCGCATCAGGAACAAAGTTAAATCATCCTGTTGGTCTCTTTCGCCGCAAAATTTATCCAAAGCCGACTTGGCCAGGTCCGCACATTCCGGGAGAGACAACTTGGAATCCATCTTACCAACCTGCTTTTTCAATCGTTCCAAGCCGAACATTTCCTTGCTGCCTTCCCCTTTGGCTTCGGTGTACCCATCCGTGTAAAAAACCAATAGGTCGCCGACATCCAAGGTGAATTCCACATCCGTTACCCTCAGGTCCAATCCTTCATAGCCAAGCAAACGGCCGGCCCGGTGCGAAATCTCCTCCACCTGCCCATTGGATTTTCTCAGAAGCGGCAGATGGTGCCCGCCCGAAGCCAACACCATTTTCCCCGAACCAGGATCATAAATCCCATGAGCCAATGTCACAAACATTCCCGACGGGTTGTCCTGGGACAGGCTTTTGTTCAACAAAATCAGATTTTCTGCCGGGCTGCGCCGTTCGCTGGCAAGATGGCGGCTCAGGGTGCGAACGGCAACCATGAATAGGGCCGCCGGCATTCCTTTACCGGAAACATCTCCGACAAAAAAAGCAAACCGGCCATCTTCCAACCGGCTAAACTCATACAAATCCCCGGATACTTCACGAGCGGGATACATGGTGGCGAACAAATCAAATCCGTCTTTCTGGAATTCCTCAAATTCGCTGGGCATGAATCCCTGTTGAATTTCCCGGGCAAGGACAAGTTCCTGGCGAAGGCGTTCTTCGTGAATCAACTGGGCATGCAAAGCGGCGTTGTCCAGAGCAAAGGAAATTTGTTGGCAAATGGTAGTCAACAAATGCAAATCTTCCGGCTTGAAGGGTGTTCCTTGGCGAAACCGGTCCGCTTGAATAATCCCCAACCGCCTGCCATCCTTGGTTATCAGTGGAACACAAATCAGGGAATGCAAGTTCAAGGAAGTAAGCGTCGCGCTGCTTTCGAAGCGTTCATCGCCCTTCACATCCTCACTGAGAAGCCCCACTCCTTCTTCGAGGGCACGTTTAACCACCGTCCGGCTGTACGGATAAGTGGTGCCGTCTTGTTTATGGCGACAGCGTTGCCCGCGGACTACCAGATTCTCCCCTTCCAACAACAACACCATGCAGCGGTCGGCTTGGGGCAGAAGCTTCATCAACAATTCCATGATCTTGTCGAGCAGATCTTCCAGTTGTAAGGTACCGGCCAATTGTTGGGAAATTTCCAGGACCACTTGCAATTTTTGAGCCGGATCTTGGTTGTAGACGCTGTTGCTGAAGTCCATAGCGCTGACGGTTTCCCGAACGACCAGACTCCCCTCTGTTGGGGTAACGGTTGGTTCGGGTCGAATAGCCAGGACATATGGGCCAATCTGAATTTGGTCCTTTTCCGTCAACATGACCGGACTGCGGGGATAAACCCGCTGACCATTAATGTAGGTACCATTACTGCTGCCCAAATCTTCCAGAAAGTAATTATTTTCGAGAAGAGTGATTTGCGCATGTTGTCTGCTCACTGCTTTTGCCGTCAAGCAAACATTCGAGTCAATTTGCCGGCCTAAAACAGTGGTAGGGCTTTCCAATTGAAATTGTCGCCCCGTATCAGGGCCTTGAATGGTGATTAGAACAGCCATGACCCTTCTTTTTTACTCGAGAATGGCCGAATGTACCAGAGTCAAACGGCAAAAGTAAACGAACCCGACGGGTAGCGAAGGATTTCCTTGCTTACTCCTCGGGTTCGTAAATTTTCACCTGTCCAATGGGATATCCAGTTAGTCTGGTTTCTGGATCAAAAATCTTCCCGGTACTTCTTCGCTCGATCGATCAGTCTTTGGTTCCGGCACAGCTTCAGGACTTGATCCAAAGCCCGGATAAATTCCTTTTGGTTGGGCCGGCGCAAATTCCGGGAGTGGGCTAATTCAACGATCGTCCGGCAGGCCGCTTGTGTCAGTTCTTTTTTCTTCAAATAAGGGAGCACGTAACGCAGAGCCTCAATGTGCCGCACTTCTTCCAGTCCACCGAGCACCATTTGTTTTTCTTTGGTGGTGCCGGCAAGTTTCATGGCCTTTTTCAGATTCGCCAACTTGGATTCTTCCGAGTGGCTGCTTTTGACGGAATTAACCCGTATTAAACTCTTCAGGGCCAAAGCTCGATGGCTCGGTTTCTTTGCCGCTTTCACTAACTGGATGAGATCTTCCGATACAGTCGGATTCGGCCAGTTGCATAAAGCCTGCATCCCGGCTTCGTAGAGTTCAGTCCTCTTGCTGTTCACCGCATCCCGTGCCATCTCCAGCGTTTTCTCTCCACCCATGCTTCCCAGCAGAGGTAACAACGCGGCTTTATTCTCGGCATTGACAGCTTTCAAGATAGCTTCCGCCCGTTTCTCCGGTTCCGGAATGCGTTTGCATACCGCCAACAGAGTACGTTCGCAATGCTCCCGCTCTCGTTGATTTTCCGCTTTAACCAGTGCCGGGATTATGGCGGGTAGGTCCTTAGGTTCCGCAATCACTCGCAACGCGGAAATAGCACTGGCCCGGAGATTGGCATCCTTGGAATCCGACTCATCCACCAAGAAGGGTAAGGCCGAGGCAATTCGCCGCTGCTCAATCACTTGGATCAGTCTTCGCCGTTTGTCCGGATCCTTTTGTTTTCGAGCGGAAGCAATGATTTTCTCATTCACCCCTTTCCCGGTAACCGTCGCAAGGCTGGTCTTGGCAGCATTCGCAGCCTTGCTGTCGGATAGGGTGAGTTCAATGAGCATGGGAACAATCGATGCATCCCCCAAGTGACCTAACGCCAATAGTCCAGCCTTTTGCAATTCTTCCTGGTTGCTCTTCGCCGCAGCCAAGGCAATGGGCATCAGGGACTTCTCCCGCCGTTGTGCAAGGACTCGCAGGACTCGGATTTGGCGGTCCTCGGGGAGTTTCTGGACCCGTGATGTAAGGCCCTTCAAGGCTTTAGAATTAACACTCAGAATCTGAGAAAGAGCGATATTCCGAGCATCAGAATCTTTTCCCTGCAGTAGATCGAAGATTTGTTCCCCAGCATCCTCTCTTGCAGCCAGAATCCGGCCCCGGATGGCGGCGAAACGGACCGGGCGAAGTTTCTCGGAACTTAGGGTTTTGTAAATCTCCAAGGCATCCTTGGCATTTCCCTTCCGCACCATCTGATCCGCACAATTCAGATAGGCATCGCAAATCCATAAGCGAGCAGCATCTCGAGAATTCTTTCGAGCATCCGCAAGGGCTCGACCGGCGTCTTTGGTAGCGATTAAACTCAATGCTCGAGCCGCTGCTTTTTGGATAGAGGCATCCTTCGACTTTAGTTCTCGGACCAGACTGGGAATGGTAGAGGAATCTTTTCGGTAACCCAGCGCATGAAGAAGTGCCACTTTGGCACTACTCTTGGCCTGCTTCAATTGGCCGACCAGTTTCCCCGAAGCTTTGGAATCCGGATTATTTGCCAGGCAACGAATGGCGGCATCGCGAACACGCTCATTTTTGTCATCAATGATTTCGGCGACCGCGTTCACACTTTCTCCCCGGCCAATAAATTGCAGTTGCTTGAGCAACCACATCCGGGCCGGCGTGGGTGTCTTCGGGCCGAGGTGATCGCACATTAATTTGCAAACTTGCAATCGATATTTTTCATTTCCCGGAGCTCCTACCTGGTAACAGATTTTCTGCCAAGTTTGCTGCGGATTTCTTCGGGCCCGTTGATCTTTAGCTCCCATTCCGGGGAGCAGTTCTTGGAATTTCTTGGTGATTTCTTTCTCGTATAATTTTTGTTGGCCCACAGCCCCCACGGTGGTGATGCTCAGAACCACCAAGGAAAGGATGGTCATTTTTAGGTATTTCATTTGCTATACTCTCATACTGGTTTCGATGTTGTATTGTCCCACCTAAACTGTCTTTTGATCATGCCCGAAGCCCCCGCCTTGGGTTCCGTAAACTGGTCCTTCGCTGACACGGCGGGTTGAGGATAATTAGAGAATCCATGGTTCTCGTTTGGGTCGGTCGAGCCAGCGGGCGGCTTCCGGGTCGCCGATGATTTCTTCGCGTTCCGGGTCCCAACGCAGCGGCCGGTTTAACCAATAGGCAATATTTCCAAGGTGGCACACAGTGCAAGCCCGGTGGGCAATTTCCACATCTCGGAACGGTCGTTGCCTTGTTTTCACACAGTGAACGAAATCACCGAAAATGCCTCCCCGCCCTTTATATTCCGGCATATCCACCAGGTTTTGCGGCGTGCGATAAGTGCCCGGTAGTTCTCCCTCGGTGCCGCGATACGTGATGTTTCCGGTGCCGCCATGGTACATCCGCAGGCCATTGGCAAATTGGTAGGTTAAGTAGCGATGTTCATCGCCATCGGGTGGAATAATGTGCGTTGGACCCGTTTCATGGACTCCGGCGGCAAACATGGCGGCTCCAAAGCGGTGGGCTCCCCAGTCGGTCATGCCGCCTCCGGAATAATCCCGATACGGGCGGAAACCACCGCGAATCAGGGTTGGATGGAAGGGCCGCCACGGGGCCGGCCCCAGCCACATATTCCAATCCACTCCCCGAGGAATGGGTTGTTCTTCCAGGTAACAATCGCCGGAAGGACCGCCGCAGCCGACAAAAATTTCCTGAACTTCGCCCAGGGCTCCGCTCCAGATCAACCGGGGCCAATCCCCATAATCCCCCAACACACGTTGGCTGCCCCCGGAGAAGACCCGGCCATAGCGGCGAACGGCATTCACCATGGCTCGCCCTTCGCGGATAGTCAGGCACTCAGGCTTTTCGCAGTAAACATCTTTCCCTTGTTTGCATGCTTCGATGGTAATAATGGCGTGCCAGTGGTCGGGAGTTCCGATCAGCACCGCATCGATATCCGGACGGGCTAACAGCTCCCGGTAATCATTGTAAGCTTGGCAATCATTGTTGCGGTAACGGCGATTTACGGATTGGCGAGCTTGTTCGCGGTGGGCTTCCACCACATCGCAAACGGCCACCATTTGCACTTCGCGAAATCCCATGAGCCGGCCCATGTCTCCGCGTCCTTGACCACCGCAACCGATGGTGCCCATAACGATTCGTTCGCTTGCAGGGGGACGGTCTTGGCCAAATGCCTTGTGCGTGAGAATGTAGGGTGCGGCTAATGCTGCCCCGCCGGCTTTCAAGAAATTCCGTCTGTTGGTGTTCATGGATCTTCTCCTGAGTTAGTTTTTCCGTTTGCTATTCTTTCAACTTCAGGAGGGTAATCAAGGAGATTTTCAGAATTCCGCAGGGGGCGGAAATCCATTCCAAGAAGGAAAATCTTATTCCCCGGGTGCTTCGTCTCTTATGTGTAGGGTTCAAGAATAAACCTGAAACAAAAAGGGGATTGAATATGTCGAAAGCAGTTCTTGCAACGGCCATTCTGGCCATATTTACTACTCAGCTAGTAGCCGACCAACCAGCCAAAAAAGTGACAAAACGCCCTCAAGTGGAAGTCGTCTTCTGCTTGGACACAACGGGCAGTATGGGTGGCCTGATCAATGCAGCAAAACAGAAAATTTGGTCGATCAGCAATCAAATCGCGGTTGGCAATCCAACCCCGGAACTAAAGGTCGGACTGGTAGCTTACCGGGATCGCGGCGACGCCTATGTAACGAAAATCTTCGATCTCACGGCGGATCTGGATTCGGTTAATAAAAACTTGATGGGATTTCAGGCAGGCGGTGGCGGAGATTTTCCGGAAAGCGTCAACCAAGCCCTGCACGAATCGGTTACCAAGGTCAATTGGACCAAGGGTAACAAAGCACTCAAGATTATCTTCCTTGTTGGAGATGCCCCGCCGAAGATGAACTATCAAAACGATGTCAAATTCCAAGACACCTGCCAGTTAGCCGCCAAGTCCAACATCATCATCAATACCATTCAATGCGGCAACCGCAGCCAAACGCAAAAATACTGGAAGGAGATTTGCCGTTTGGCCGAAGGTTCTTACGTTCAAATTGATGCCAAGGGCGGCCCGGTAGTTGTTATGAAAACTCCATTCGACAAAAAACTCAGCAAGATTAACCGGGAGTTGGCCCAAACCACTATTGTCTTTGGCTCCGTGAATGAACAGAAAAAAGGAAAAGCGCTGGCTAAAGCTGCTGAGGATTTGTCGGAAGAAAAAGCCGCCGACCGGGCTGCTTTCTATTCCAACGCCCGCCGGGGAGCCAGCTATGATTTGTTGGAAAACATTCGGCGTGGAAATGTGAAGCTGGAAGATCTGAAGAAGGAACAGCTTCCTCCTGGACTCCGCAAAATGGACCTCAAGGAGCAAAAAGCCTATCTGAAAAAGCTGGAAACCCGCCGGGCGAAGCTTGCCAAAGAGGCCCGTCAATTGGATCAGCAGCGAAAGGAATTTATCGCCAAGAAACAAAAGGAAGACCTAAAAAACCAGGCTCGGGACAGCTTTGACAATCAAGTGTTAACCATTCTCCAGCGTCAGGCCACCCGAATTAATGTTCGCTACAAAGGTATTGGCTCCAAAAACGCCAACTCCAAAAAGGAGTGATTCTTTTTTAACAAAATCCCGGCCTGAAAGGCCCAAACAACAACAGCCCAGGGCAGCGCTCGCGGCTAATCCCCGCTGGCTCTGAGTTGGGCTGTTGTTTATTGGGCCTTTCAGGCCGGGATTTTGGTGCCGGGCTTGGGGCCAACCAATTTCCATAAGCCCTGAAGAAAGGGTGCAAAAAAAAAACGGTTCTGATTCTCCAGACGGGAGGGGAGGAATCAGAACCGTCTCAGGGATGAGCATTTAGCAGTTAGTCTAAGGTCCCATCCGTTGTTGATGTGGGGACTACCAAACTGCCTTCTTGTGATTACGGAAGGTTACGGAATCGGAACTGTGAAGGAATGGTTCCCGCGACCGAATCGAATCCAGGTCCGAAGTCGACGAACAGGCGAGGACCAAAGTCATTGTTGGTACCGAAATCGACGTCATCGTCGCCGGCTCCCAGGTAAACGGTGATGCTGGTGCCCGGAGCGGAGAACTCGTCCAAACCGCCGTCAATGGCTGGGATGACGAAGTTGAGGTCATCATCGCCGGAGCCGGTTCGAATGCTTAGGGTACGGCCGTTCAGAGTTGGGCCAACCAAGGCATCGCCATCCATTTGAATCAGGTTGTCCCCATTGCGGAGGTTGAGGCTCACGCTGCCGTCAATTACCGCACCGGAATCCACGGTGATGTTTTCGTCACCGTTGCTGCCGACAATGTTCAAGCGGCCGCTAATCACAGCTCCCGGGGTCAGGTCGAAGGTATTAACCGATCCGAAGGCCGGGTTTCCATAGCGGATGTAGACGCTATCAAACAACAAGCCGTTAATTCCAACATCCGTTCCACCATTGCCGGCGGTAATGCTAACCCGCCCGCCGATGGTCGTATCGGTGGCGACATCGATGGCGTTACCGCCACCCGAGGCGTTGCCGACGCGGACATAAACATTGCCGAAGAAATCGGTAAGGTCGGCACCACCCAAGGCCACCGTGTTGCCGCCAAGAGAGTTGCCCATGCGGATGTTGGTGTCCCCGCCAACCGTGCCGCCGTCAAAATCAAAAACCGAGTCAAAGTTTTCACGGGCGTCATTGAAGAGGACGTCTCCGGCCACTTCCGTGAACAAAATCTCAGCGGTGTTGACATTGGTCAGACGCAAATCACCTGTGATAGCCCCTGGAAAGACGGGACCAGAAAAAAGATTAAAACATACAGTGTCTTCACCGGAACCGGTATCGATGTTGACGTCGCCGTTTACCGCGTAACCATACATTTCAAAGTAAACATAGTCGTCGCCGCCGTCGATCCGGATGTCAATATCACCGGTTACCGTAACATCGTCCAAAATAGGGTCAATGGGATCAGCACCAAAGTCAAAAATGTCGATGGTGTCGGGTCCGTCCCATACAAGTCCCAAGTCCCCGACGGGGGCTCCGGAAAGGGTTAAGTTTCCGGCTCCGTCCACCATGAAAAACAATGTTGGACAGTTGCGATCTTCGAGAGTCTCGAGTCTGGGAGAAACAGAATTGGTGTGCTTCATCTGGCGTACCTCACTTAAGTTCGGAAAGACTAGTTCCTCAGGCACAAGGCTGGTCTCCTGCCACCTAAGACTAACTGCATCTTTGTCGGATCATCCGTAACTTAACAATCCTGTGTAAAAAAACGAATTGGAAAAATAGGACTAGATCCAATTCTTTACCCGATCTATGTCGGGCCGTAACGATTGTAGGTATGAGTTATACAATTCACTTTGTGATAATGATGTCATGGCGATGGTTTGCTACAATTATGATGTCGGAGACAAGAACGTATCCTCTCTCTTTCTCAACGGTCGTAGAGAATATTCCCAATCTGCTTATTTCGTCACTTGTGCCGAAACGGCATGAATACCTTATGAAATGATGTCAGCTGACCTTGTTTCGACTTTGCGGTTAGGTTTCTCCATCCCAGTATTCAAAACATTCAAACCCAATTTCAAAGTTAAGACCACCGGACATATTGGAAAAGATTTCTATTAGTTGTATTAGTCCATTTGTTCGGGTATTACCAATCGGTTCTATTACAGAATCTAGGAATACTGGACCACTCACATGGCTACCGGGATGGGTATAATTATCAAGCAATACCCAACAGATGGAATCACTATTGGCGGTCTTATCCATATAACTGGCATATATTATTATTTCCTTCAGCGCTTTCGTAGAACGGGCCACTACGCCCGTCCAAATAACGCAACTCTGGGTCGGGCCGGGAGACCCGACCTACCCCTACACCCCAAAAAACACTGAAAACTGAATAAGGAAAACGGAAAACTTGTCTCCCAACTCAAGGCAAATTGGGTTTCCTCGGATATACTTACCTGCGGAATGGTATCTATTGATTTGTTAAAGGTGGTAATTCATGCACGTCATGTTCATTCATCCGAATTTTCCGGCGCAATTCGGGCACATTGCCCAACATTTAAAGGTACACCTGGGTTGGGAAGCAACTTGTGTGACCTCGATCGATACTTCGCATCTTAAATTGCCGTTCAATCATATCAACTACCGCATCAAGACCGAGGAACCGCAACCCAAGGTTTTTTACAATCCCAGCAGCCTTCAAGGAATGTTGGATCACTTATTTGCCATCTACCGAGGTTTGCGCGGGGCTCCGCAGATCAAACCGGATTTGGTGGTCGGCCACATTTCCTACGGCACATTGCTCTACCTGCGAAACCTCTACCCCTGCCCGTTCATCGGCTACTACGAACTGCTGCCGCCGCCTTTTTGGGGAGATGGACTGGTTCTGCGCAAGGAATTTCCCCCGCCGGAAAAAGTTCGCCTGTTTAATGCGACCTATCACGCCTTGACATATCTCCACCTGCATAATGTGGATGCTATTTATACGCCAACTGAATTTCAGAAATCGACAGCTCCCAAGGAACTGCAATATAAAATGCGGGTCATCTTTGACGGCGTGGACACGGATATCTTCAAGCGGACTGAGATAAAACGGCCGTTTGAGTTTCGCGGCATTACCATCCCCAAGGGAACACGGGTGGTGACGTTCGTTTCCCGGGGACTGGAATCCGTCCGCGGCTTCGACATCTTCATGAAGGTGGCCAAACGGATCTACCAACAAATGGATAATGTGATGTTTTTAATCGCCGGCCAACCGAGGACCTTTTACGGTCACGAATCCCACTATATAGGAGAGCAAACCTTTAAAGATTACGTGTTAAGCCAGGATGACTACGACTTATCCAAATTTCATTTCCTGGGATTGATCCCGACGGGAGAACTCCCAACCTTGTACAGCATAAGCGATCTGCACATCTATTTGACAGTTCCTTATGTTTTGTCCTGGTCCATGGTGATGGCCATGTCCTCCGGCTGTGTCATTCTCGGCTCGGACACGGCCCCGGTCCAAGAAGCGATCGACAACGGCAAAAACGGCATTCTTTGCGGCTTCGATGATGTTGAGAATCTGACCAAGCGAGCCCTCGAGGTCCTCAAAGATCCCCCGGCATTCCGCCACTTGGGAGAGGGGGCCCGCCAACGGGTAATGGAACGCTACGAAAAGAAAAAGTGCATCGACCAGATAGTGGGCCTGTTCAAGGAAGCCTCGGGAAAGGCCGACGCGCTCGACCAGGTATTTTCGTCGTTATCGTAGTGTTTGAATCGCATCGTACAGAGGGACACCCCCGGCGCTCGACCAGATATTTTAGTATTATCTATTTTCATGGTTTATGGGTGACGAAACATCATCACGAATGCGTTTAAACTTTCCCCTGGAGTAGCAATGCACTTCTGGAAACACAAACTCCCATTGGCTCTCTGCCTGTTCTCCTTGCTTGTAAATACCGCCACTGCCGAAAAAACCTTGGTCCCCCAGATCGACGGGGAGTGGTGGACCATTGCCGGAAATCCCGACTTGGGCAAATTCACTTCCCCCAAACAGCAACCGGTGGACTTTGGGATTTGGCAAGCCGCAGATGGCACCTGGCAACTCTGGTCCTGCATTCGCCACACCAAGTGCGGCGGCAATACCCGTCTGTTTTATGGATGGGAAGGACGCAAGCTTACCGACAAGAATTGGAAACCACGCGGGATTGTCATGCAAGCTGATCCGAAGTTTGGTGAGTCTCCCGGCGGGTTACAAGCACCTCATGTCATTAAGCATGAGGGCACCTTCTATATGTTTTACGGCGACTGGGCCAATATCTGTCTGGCAACCAGTAAGGACGGGAAGAACTTCACCCGGCAAGTTCGCAAAAACGGAAGAACCGGCATGTTCAATGAGGGGAAAGGCGAACACGCCCGAGATCCCATGATCCTCAAAGTCGGCAAGCGATTTCATTGCTACTACACGGCCCATTCCGTTCGCTCTCCCCGGAAGAATCACCGGGGCGTGAACTACTGCCGCATTTCCAAGGATCTGCGGAACTGGTCCGAGTTCAAAATTGTCGCCGAGGGCAGCGCCTATCGTAAAGGCCCCTATTGCGCCGAGTGCCCACATGTGGTTTACCACCCTCAATCAAAGCACTACTATTTGTTCAACACCCAACGCTACGGCCGCAACCATCACACCACCGTGTTCCGGTCGGCGGACCCGCTCAACTTCGGCATCAACACGCAGAAATATGAGGTTACCACCCTTCAAGTCGCCGCCCCGGAAATTGTGTTGCACGAGGGACAATATTATATTGCTTCCTTGTTGCCCAGTCTTCAGGGGATTCACATGGCGAAGTTAAAATGGGTGGAGAAGTGAGGAGTTTTTACTGACCCGCCGCCCTTTTTGCTACCCCGTCTTTAGTACCGCTCTAATGCCAAGTCTCCCGGTTCTCTGCAATTCCCAACCTGCCTGACAAGATTTATTTGCCATCCCTATAAGGAAATCATCCGTTGGTTTTCCTCTCGAAAATAACCTTGCAGGTTGACACTTCTACAATTCCATAGCCTTTCGAAATTGCT
>CAZPPD010000029.1:0-16061 GCA_964588185.1 uncultured Alcaligenaceae bacterium
CCGCTGCCATACATATCAGCACTCCAAGAAGCACCGCCACACCACTCGGCAACCCAACCCCGCTTAATTTCACTTCTTTTTCCGGAGATCTCGAGATCATCAATGATACTCCGGTGATCATCAACGAAGGTGTCTTCTATGAGGTTTCCTCTAACGGTGCCATCAATCAATCTGGAACTACCAACTCCGGCATCACCGCCATTGGAACCAATGGCAACGAGGTATACGGCATCAACAGCACCACAGATACATTTGTCAGATTTTTGGAACCCTTTTCGGCGGGCCAAACGGAAGACATTGGGTCCCTGAGCGAGGATTTTGGGTTTCTTACCAGCCTGGATATACTTGGCGAGGGCAGTGATGAAGTGGTTGGAGCAACCAATGGTAATACACTTTTCACCATCGATCCGGTAACGGGTTCCGCCACAGAGGTTGACACGATCCTTGATCCCAACAACGACTTTTTGTTGGGGACATCCTTTGTTCCCCAAGGTTCGTCCAGTTCCGACAACCTATCGTTTCTTTTCGATGGAAACAGCTTGAATGTTGATAACACCAGCACGGATACTTCCGAGGTATCAGTTAGCGTTATTGATAATAACTTGTTCGTGAAAAGTAATTCCGGGCAATCCTTTTCCCCCAACCAACCTTTGGGGGATACGTTGGAAATTAACCTTTCTTCCTCGGGTGGTGGTCAAATAATGGTGGTCGACGAGGTGGTCAACGGTCAGACGTTTAACACCGATTTCTCCGGTGCAGAGGATTTACGGAATGTGATCTTTAAATCTCCGGGAATTACTTCTTACTTTGATGCCTCGGCCAACACCAACGAGGACATTTACCTCAGATACGTGATTGATAGTGGAACCGAACCCAACAACGTTATCACTTCCCCCAGCGGCGTGAATATCATTCAACTGGAGGAGGCCCTTTCTCCCAGTTCGACTATTTTCAATGTGGGGAGTCCTGATCAAAAAGTTGCCTTGGACTTTTCACACCTTCCGGAAGGGAATGGGGGAGTAAATGTAAACCTAGGTTCCGAAGGCACTATTATTGGAGGGTATCAGAATAATGACTTGCACCTTGCCGACGGTAGCCAAGTCAACAATTTCGATGTATTGGTAGGCAGCCCGGATAATGATGTCCTAATCGGCAACGACCGGGACAACTTGATCATCGGTGGCGGTGGAAACGACATCATCAACGGCAATGGCGGCGATGACCAACTTAACTCGGGTTGGGATTTTTCTCCGGACGTGGATAACGTCCCAAATGAACCCGGCAGCCCGTTTGACAAAAATGATGATTTGACCCAGTTCGGGGCTCAGCTTGAAGCGTTTAATAACCAAGAAGGAGTGTCGCAAACCGGCAAAGATGCTTTTGCCAATTTCGGTATCTATGGATTTGGCCAGGGTACGACCGATTTTTCCAGCAGCTTTAATACCGCCAACAATTTGAATCCCCCTGCCACTAATGATTTGCTGAATGGCGGCCCGGGAAATGATGCCCTGTTTGGTTTCAACAATTCCAGAACGACAGCAATTGGCGGCTTGGGAAATGACGTTTTCTCCTCCAATGAAAATGGTGGTCCAAATCTTGTTGACGGCTCCGAAGGGGAAGATACCATTTTGTACTCCACCGGAGATACCGGTTTGGGAGGCCCCGGAAATGATGTCCTCACAGAAGCTAGGCATAATCCGGAAAGGAATGATCAAACCACTTTCTTGTTTGGTGAGGGCGGCGACGACATAATCAATGGTGGGGGTGGTCCGGATGAGATACGGGGAGGACCCGGAAACAACACCATCGGATTAGTGGGAAGTAACGACATTGTTATTGGCGAAGACCGTGAAGACGAAATTTCCGACATTACTCCGGATTTTGACACCTTTATCGACACCTTCAATTCGGATGGATCTTCCATATTTGGCGATGACCTTTCAGACCCCTTTGGTGGTTGAGGAAGATGCTTATTGCCGATGTTCCAAGCTTGGGTGATGTTCATGGGTTTTGTTTAATGATATTTTCTGGTTGTCCAATCCCCCTACAGCTCTGAAGCATACTCCCCCCGGATTCTCGAAGAACTTAGCCGGGTGAGCATGTTCAAATGTTGGGGGAATCTTCCCTTCCCCGCCATTTCTCGTTGCATTTTTGGGATAGCTGTCCTGACCAGAAGGCATCTCACTGGTCACGATCGCTGCAATACAGAGCCCGAAAAAGTCTGACCGCTTCTACCTCCCGCAAGGGTGCTGTAAAAGCCTTTGGAACGGTGAGGGGTTTTCAAAAGCCGATTAGATATAATTCTTTTAAAGAGCCTCGGGGTCTTTAAGTAACCAGTTTCCGTGACAAGGTCGTTGCCAATGGCATTTATTGTTGAAATAAAAACTACCTCAGGACCACTGAGTGAATCCTTTGAAACGTATGAGGCGGCTAAGCATCGGGTCGATAGTTTTCCGGACCACAGCCTTGTGGGTATGCCCATGATTTACCAGGAACTTCCGGATGGGTCTCAACGGTTGGTGAGGGAGGACTTAAAACCACTTCAAGTTCATCGCCTCAAGGAAGATTTTTCGCCGGATTTGGATGAGCCGGTTCCGCTTGTCGACCCATCCGACCAAGGTGCTGTGCATTCGCAGTTCGGTGTCCCGGATGACGAACCGCTTCCCTTGGCGGATTTGCTGGAGAGCAGCAATCCGAGTGAGCCGAGAATCCGAGTGGTTTGGACCAAGGAGGAGGAAGAAGATGAGTGATGAGATTGAAGAGTTGCTAAAAGGTTTTCCAGTCATCGTCGAGCAAGCCATCGATTGGGGAGACATGGATTCGTTTCAGCATGTCAATAACATCGTTTACTTCCGCTATTTCGAAAATTCACGCATTGAATACTTACGAAGAATCGGTTGGGTGGAGGTTGAACAGGAAACCGGGGTTGGCCCGATTGTTTCCGCTCTAGAAGCCAAGTTTCGCAAACCATTGACCTTTCCCGATATCATTTCCATTGGTGCCCGCTTGGGAACTCTTGGCGAGGACCGATTCACGTTACAACACATCATTGTCAGCCACGACCTTGCCGCAATCGCTACCGAGGGTGAAGGGACGATTGTTACTTTCAACTATCGGGAGAACCGGAAAGCACCGGTGCCCGAAAAAATGCGTGAGAAGATAAGGAAGCTTGAGGGGAAAGAATGAGCCGCTTCCCTGTGGGAAAGGTCATTCGGTCAGTTCGGTAGAGTTGGGAAGATGTCTTCTTGTACCTCGAAGGGTGAATACGGATCCTTTTTGGGAAGCTCTTGGGATTCCGTTGGTTTGAGGAGCTTCTTTGCTTTTTCAGGGTGGTGGTGACAGTACCAAGCCATTGCCGCAAAAAACATCTGCAATTGGGCGGCCCCCTGTTCCGCCATCCGGGGCACGGAGGGTCCCAGTAGGCGAGTCACCAAGGCTGCTGCCCGGCTATCGGTGCGGGCGAAGATGTCGGCCTTCTGTTCCAGCAAAGCAGCATTCTTGAGATTGCGAAGCACTTTGTAGCGGAGCACGACTACACATTGGACCGGAATCATAGGGAATATGTTTCCCGGCTTTACTTTTCCCTCGGCAAACCAGATCCGCATGTCCGGTCCGGCGTAAATGGTTCGCCATTGAACATCGCTCCCATAGCCATCTGCCCAGCCAAAGGTGCCGTTGCCGCGATTGGCAATGGTTAAACACTTCGCTCCTAAGCGCCTCCAGGCCACCATGGCACGGTCGGGGTGGTCCATAAACCAGTGGTAAAGTTTGGGATTGCAGATAAAGGTCTCTTTGGGACCTTGCGTATAAATAGTGGGACCTTCAACTACGCGGGCGACCTTGGCCCGCAGGGTTGGGGGGAGGCGGTTCAGAGGAACCTGCGAAGCTGCCTGGACTTTTTCGTAGTTGGTATTCCGGTTGCGGAAAAACCAAGGGAACGCCCGAGCCTGAGCCATAGTTCCCTGGGATAACATAACTCCCGCCATTATCCCAAGAATCCAGCGAGCCAGGCGCAGATATGGCATTAACCACCCCTAGGTCCAGTTAGAGAGGGATTTAATCTGGTGGGACGGAAAAGGAGTGGGGTACCTTTGCCGGAACGGCCCTTTGGGTGCTTTGCACAAAAGGAACCTGACCCTTTTTCCCTCACACCAGATTCAATACCGCTCTAGTCTTCCTTAATTTGTTCTCCTCTAAGATCGAAATCGGGTTGACTTGACTTGAGAAGTTTTTGTAGTTCTATCAATCTAACCGAATGAAACGGAAATTCCGGGACCCAGTTTTCCCTTTTTCTCATGCGGTCACATTCACCTTTTCACGGAAGAAAAGTGCCATGGCTAACCTATTTTCCCCTCGCCGCAATCTCCTTTTGGCTGTCTTGGTGTTATTGGGAGTGGCAGCGGGTGTCCTGTGGGTGCAACGCCTTCCTCTGCTAAGTTGGTACTACCTAAATGAGTTGGCTCAGGCAGACAAAGAAAGCCGGGAGATTTGGGTTGAGCGCGTGGTTTCGTTGGATGAAGCTGCGGTGCCCGGCCTGTTGGATCAACTTGGTCATGAAGAACCTCAGGTTTGTGCCAATGCAACCGTTGCACTCACCCGGTTGGCTCAGCACTGGGGAGTTGATGATACTCGCACAATAAAATTAGCGCAAGATCTCACCAAGCAATTTCCTTCCTTGTTAGAAACCGGACAAGAAGCGGTTTTGGAATGGCACCTCTCTTTATTGAAAGGGGTTCCGGTGGATCAAGGTGGTGAGGTGGTGGAGCAGGGGGGAACTCTGGTCAACCTGGCCACAGGACGTTTAGAATCTGGAGTTCGGCTTCGTGCCCTCTCTTTAGCAAACCTCATGTTGGAACGAGACCCTTCGCCGGAATGTTGCTCGGCCTGTCAGAAACTTATCAGTAAGGAGATCCATGCTGCGGAGTTGGAGCACCGGTTAAGAGCAATTCACCTTACGTTGCATGCCCATTTTCGCGAAGATGCCAAGATGCTGAGCAGTATTGTTCCTTTGCTGAAAGACAAAGAAGCAAGAGTCCGCCGGTCCGCGATTCTTGCCCTGGGCAATGCCAAGGAAATTATTACTGAAGACGAGCTGCTGCCGTTGTTGCATGATCCCGACCCGGAAGTTCGCCGATTGCTGGAAGCGGCACTACGAAGCCGAGGTCTTCAGGATAGTCACCTCCTGCTCGCCCGATTGATCAGTGCTCCCCAGCCGCAAGCTCGGTTGCAGGTATTGGATCACCTCCGCTACGTCCAAGACTTGGACCCCGAGGTCTGGCTGCAACGCCTAACTCGAGATTCTTCCCCTGCAGTTCGGGCTGCAGCCTTGCGCGAGGCCTCCTGGTTCCCCAAGGTTGATCTACGCAATCGCATGCAAGATATGATGGCCAATGATCCAAGTCCCACAGTGCAACAATTGGCCAAGTTCTATTTGAATCAGGTCAATAATTAGAGAACTCCTCTCGATTTGCATTCTTTGTACCCTGGAAGGTGTGCAACTTTACCAACATCTCCCTTTTGCTCACGCGAATTCACCCGGCGTAAGATCGCGAGAAATATTTCACTAGAAATTTCATCGGGCTTTCTTTATTAGGATTTCCGCGTGTATGGCAAGAGGACCGGCAAATTAAGCCGGAACAGCCCGAAGGGTACTTTGCACTTAATGGGCCTTTCGCCGGGACCGGGTTTCTTAAAAAGCCCAGATTACATATTCACAGAAGATTCTCACTTTTCAGACCGAATATTTCTCAGTTAGGAAAGAGATTATTCTTGAGCTATAGTTTTCAAGGGTGATTTTGTACCCGCATAGTTAAGGGAATAGAAATGAGGAAGAGGCATATGCAAATCTGCGTATTTGAGGACGCGCAGGCCGGTTCACTCGAACCATTAGCTTGGACTCGACCGGTCTTTGAAGTGGTGTGCGGCCAAACAAATCTATTACAAAAGCACCATCGATTTTTTGGGACATCGCCTCAATCTTTTTTGGTCCGCCCTCATTTAGCGGAAATCACCCGACTAAATCATTCGGGAATAAAAGTAAATGAGTTCCAAGATGCAGAGGAAAGTTTGACCATCTTTGTGAACGGACGCTGGTTGCCGCCAGCGGGCTATTATGATCCGAATCCCAATGTGAAGGTGGGCTTAGTTGGGGATGAAGTTGCTTATGCAATTGTCGAAGGCGAAAAAGTCGCCTCACTTTCAACGGATGGTTTCCAAGCCTTCTTACAATCTTGCCGGCAGGAATATCCCACCGGCCCGGCTCATGGTGAGATGATCCGATACCCTTGGGATTTAGTGGAGAAAAACAGTAGGCAATTGGTGGAAGATTTTAACAGCAACCTGAATATTTTTGAATCCACCGAAGCCCCCGAAGGAGTGGTTATAATCGGCTCGCCCAGCCATCTTCGGATTCATCCGAGTGCTCGGGTTGATCCCATGCTGGCCATCGACACCACGACCGGCCCGGTCACCATTGATCGCCATGCTCTGGTGCACTCGTTTTCCAGAATCGAAGGTCCCTGTAATATCGGACCCAATTCCCAAGTGCTGGGGGCAAAGGTCCGCGGCGGAACTACGTTGGGGCCGCATAGCCGGATTGGGGGAGAAGTAGAAACCAGCATCCTTCATGGCTTCAGCAACAAGTATCATGACGGCTTCCTTGGTCATGCGTACTTGGGAGAATGGGTCAACCTGGGTGCGGGAACTCAGAACAGCGATCTGCGAAATGATTATGCAGAGATAGGGGTCTCCATTTTGAATGCTCCCGTTAAGACCGGACTTGCTAAAGTTGGGTGTTTTATCGGCGATCACACCAAGACCGGATTGGGCACCCTAATCAACAGCGGATCCAATATCGGCTGCTTTAGTAACGTGCTGCCTTCCGGATTATTCCCTCCGCGTTATCTCCCATCTTTCACTCGCTGGAACCGGGAATTGCTTCAGGAAATCGATGATTTGACGCCGATGTTTGCTACTGCGGCAAAAGTGATGCAGAGACGGGGCCAACTGTTTACTCCCATTCATGATGCTCTCTATCGCCATGTTTTTGAAGAAACGGCCTTTCTCCGACGGCGGGTGCTTCAGGATGGGGAGAAGAAACGAGTTTCCCGGTCCGCTTGACGAAATGGGTTTGAATGGGTTTGGGTGGGAAAATCCAAAGGATCCAAAGCAGTGTCGAGCCACCGCATTCCTGAAAAATCCAAAGAAGCCAAGCGGTGGCGGATCAACACTAATTGCCCATGTCCCACATTTTCCGGATAGATTCACTGTCTACGTTTTCTTTAGTTGCGACTTGTAAGTTGGTATGCAACGTCATTTCTGACGGGGCTTCGCCTTCTAAGGCTCGAATGGCACGGCGGACAGCTTGATATCCCATGTCAAAAGGGTCTTGCAAAACCAAGCCGTGAATTTCGCCCTTTCGCAGCGCTTCAATCAGTTCCGGACTACCGTCAAATCCCACCAAGATTATTTTTCCGGCTTGGTTGATCGACCGCAGGGACTGGAGCATACCCTGGGTGGAAGATTCGTTGGGCATGAATATTCCGTTCAGGTTTTTGTGGTTATCTAACGCTAAATCTGCGGCATTCTGAGCGGTGGCTAAGGTTGCTCCGGCTTCCTGAGCGGCAATGATCAACTCAATATGGGGATGCTTTTTGATTTCTTCAACAAAGCCTGCTTCCCGCATTTCCGTGCTTTCGGAACCGGCCTGATAACGCATCATCATGACACGGGCTTTCTTTTTCCCTTTGAGTAGATCCACCATGCGGCGGGCAGCTTTTCGGCCCCCTTCTTTGTTGTCGGTAGCCACATAACCGAGATATTTATTGCTGGACTTAATTGGTTCAGTAAGTTTTAACCCAGAGTCAATGATGACCACCGAGATTTTTTCTCTCAGGGCTTGTTCGACTGGGGCAACCAAACTCTCGCGGTCAATAGGAGCCAAGACAATGGCGTCTACTCCCTCGGTGACATAATTTTGCACAATATCCTGCTGGCCTTGGCGGTCGGCTTCGGTGTTGGGACCGCGCCAGATTAATTCCACATCGCCATGCTCTTCGGCTGCTTTTTTGCCGCCGGCGTGAATTGCTTGCCAAAAGACGTGGGTGGTTCCTTTGGGGATGAGCACGATGCGAAACTTGGCAGGGGGGTTGGATTGGCCGCAGCCGGCAAAGACCAAAGAAGAAGTGATCCAACAAACCAAAAACAATCGGAATGAACGCGACATTGAAACTACTCCTGCACGATAAATATCTAATACCTATCCGACGCATGTGCTCTTAGCAAGGGGCGGGACAATTTTGAACCACGGGAAGATGAGCGAGAGGAACCCCGAATCGATCGGGAACCCATGAGGATGAGGTTGTTGCAAACCACAACGCATTCGGGAAGGGAGTTCCCCTCATAACAGGTTAAACTTGACCGACCGAAGCACTGCTTTGTTTAGTCAAGAACGATGCTCTTGGGCAACCGCAAGACTTCATTATTGTGAAGGAGGATATTTGTCGGCGGTCTGACATTCGACAAGTAACTTTCCGCGCTACGCCGAACCAATCCATGGAAATGTTCGGTGAAATCATCGCCTCGAATTCTAACGATGCCGAACACTCTTTCTCGCGATCGATATTTATTCTTGGTTTCCCAAAGGGTAAGTCCGGTGTTGCTAAACAAGCGGGCTTGGCAACTGATTTCGATCACGGGGACATCGATCCTTTGCCGCCCGCCAAAAATCTTCTCCAGCTTTAAGACTTTGCCGGTGTTATTTTGAGTTGCCGATAAGGACAGGGTTACCTGCGCTCCCGGATCAACAGTAATGTCCATCGCCCGGAACCGGGATCGAACCGCATTTTCAATTTTTTGCTGATACCCCGGAGAAGGGAAACTTACCTGAAGGCGAACAGATTTTCCCGGACCAAATACCCGTTCGATATTCTTGGAGCGAATATCGTTTAAGAATTGCGCGGCGGTGGCTTCCGGAAGGGAAATGGACTTGAGAACGCCCTCATCTTTTGCGCCTTTTTCGGTCGTGTACCAAAAGCGGCCATCCGGGGATTCCCGGGTTCTTTCTCCCCTCACCAAGCTATAATGGCAAGGAGTAGGCCCCTTCCAGCCCCGCAAATAATCGTCGATGATCACCAGTTGATTTCGGCAATGGATCACATCGGTGAAATTTGGATTTTCCGAGGGGCCTTCGCGCTCCATTTTTCCAGAAGCAACATCGAACTGGGCCATGCTGTGATTCACCACAAACACGACTTTTTTGCCGTCCTTACTAAAGCCGGTACTTTTGAGTTCAATCTGCCCAAAGCGGTTGGGGAAATCAAATTGTCCGCACCTTTTCCCGGTTTTGGCTTCGTAAACGACAACTTCCGTCGGGTTGGGGAACAGGAGATACTTGCCACCAGGGCTCAGACTGGCAACTCCATATGCGGCCGTGGTCTGATAGACCGCTTGGCATTCCGGTAATTTCCACAGGACGACCTTGCCATTTTCCGTTTGGGTTAGCAGATGCTCCTCATCCACCCAACCCAGCCAAGCCACTTTGCTATCCCCGTTTGGCCGCCAGCCGGCAATATGCTTGTTCTCTGCCAAAGACCAAACGTCCAACCGGTGGTCTTCCTTGTTATTGAAAAGGGCCAGCCTGGTGGCTTTCGGACTTATTTCCGTGAGGATTGCATCTGGAGAAATACGGGAAGCCATAAATAATTCATTGGATGAGCTTTTCTGGCCTGTAGTTAAGTCAAAAAGGTCAACTTCCGCTTTGAAGTTTTGTCCCAAGTTTGAAACCGAAACAATCGCGGCATGTGCTTTGTCTGCACTGCTAAAGGCTACATCCGCAATTTTCTTGAGATCCCGACCCAGATTAATTGGGTCCGAAGTTAACATCTGGTTGGCTATCCCCGATGGGTCCGCTTGGACAGTATGGTTAACCACCCCTTCCGGTTTCGGCAGGTTCTTAACATTAGCCAAATCAGGATCAACCAACTCCGGCAGTTTTCCTTTATCCGGGTCCAGTTTGGCAAACATTTGAAACTTGGCGTCGATTTCCTCTTTAGGGAGCGGCTTGATGATCAGGGCTCTTTTTCTATTCTCTTCTTTCAATTCCGTGACATGGTACAAGCCGATCATGGTACGCCGATTAGCACGGCTGAAAATGTTTTCGTTTCTTGGAATCCGGTAAATTAGCCCCCCGGATTTGGCATCCACCAATTGATGTGCCCTCAATAACCAACCCTTATCCTCCGGGAGCCATTCAATTTCTACCTCCCTATGCTTGATTTGGCCAGCTAAGTCACTCAGTCGCTTGGGGTATTTGTAATCATGCAAAACTTTTCCGTTGGACATGTCCCAAGCAATTAGCCTGGACCCACGGGTTCCATCAAATATCCCGGCTAATTTGGCACCATCATTTGAAAAAGCCAACCCTTTAAACCAGTAGTAAGTTCGAGAATATTCGATGGGAGTGGGCAATTGTCCCGCCAAGGTATTGGTCTCTAAATGAATCACATCAATGGTCTTGCCATCATTGGACGGTAAAACGAGATAATTTCTGCCGGGACTGAGGACTTTGTAAAAGGCATGGCGGTAATTGCGGGTGTATCTTTTTTCTTGCTTTCCTGTTTTCAAATCAAAGATCTGAATATCCACTTTCCCGCCCCTGCTGTCGTAAATCAGCAATTTATCATTCGCCAAGAAATCTACTTTGAGCAGCACCCGTTTCTCTTCCAAAACGATACGCTGTAATGGCTGCCCATTTACACCCGAAATAACCACAAACTCCTGCAGGTTTGGCTTGTAAAACCTACCCACCAGATACTTACCGTCCGAACTGATTGCCCAATTCGAAAGGGGTATCCGGCCGACAAGGACCCCTAGTCGCTGGCCAGTGTACAAATTCCAAATCATTCGAACGGAATTGGTTGAGCTATTATCGCCGATGGCCACTATTGGGCTGGGAGTAGATGGGAACAACAGCTCACTATTTCGATTGGGGATGGCAATAATTCCCACCGGATTGTCCCGAGCTTTGGGAAATGGAGTGGGAGGGGGATCTCTTTTGGCTTTCCAAAAAGGTGCGGATGATACCGGCGGATTTCTGATTTCATTTTTTCTAGAGCTTACATTCTTCCAACGTTTGATTGGAGAGGGGGCCGTGATAATTGGCGGACCATCATCCATTTTGTCGAGTTCTTTGTTTCTCTTTTTCAGGTCCGGATCAACAACATCCTTCTGGGCAATGGGGTTCTCATTATTCTTACCGGGTTCGTCTCCCCCACCACTCCCGGAGAAAATGAAAATCAGGGCAACAATAAGGCCGATAAGCACAACGCCTCCACCGCCTAGCCCAAGCGCCATTGCTATTGGGAATCCGCTCGATTCTTCAGGCTCATCATCCTCATCATCGTCAAAGTGTTTTCCGGCGGGTTGCAT
This sequence comes from uncultured Alcaligenaceae bacterium, assembly GCA_964588185.1. Taxonomy (GTDB): domain Bacteria; phylum Planctomycetota; class Planctomycetia; order Gemmatales; family Gemmataceae; genus CAZPPD01. The sequence goes on from CAZPPD010000029.1 coordinate 11,428, forward strand.
GGGTTTACGGCCTGGAGCATTACCGTTTGGGGAGCGTTGCGGAAACGGCGGTTGCGGTGGTCCACCCGCTTGCTGAGGCAATGGCGGTAGATTAGCTTGTATTCCTTGTTGCGGAAGCTGAGGTGGAACCGCTTGCTGGGGAGACTGTTGAGGAATAGGAGGTTGCGGCGGCAATGGGGGGGGACCTCCGCTGGTGGGCTGCTGAGGGGATTGTTGCGGGGGAGGTGCCGGAGGTTGAGGCGGTAGAGTCGGAGGCCCGGCGGCAGCTAGTGGCGCATTTCCACATTCACATCGAACTTTACGCCCACGAAATTTTTCCGGTACAGATAAGATTTTGCCGCACTTTGAACAATTAACACGAATAACCATGGGCGTTACCCCGCGATAGCATGAATTTAGATGAGGAGATTAAAAAGCTTAAAAATTTGGTATTTGCAGGATAACGAATCTTTCTCACATTGAAAAGAAAAACTCCACTGGTTCCTAACCAATGGAGTTTGCATGGTAATGAGGATCTACTAAAAGTTATTCCTTCCTTCGATCCAATGCCCGGCGAAGTTCTTCTACCTCGCGGCTTAATCGCTCGACCCGACGGTGTAATTCTTCATCGGATCTGGAAGTTCTTGGCGGCGGACCCTTTCTCCCAAATGGTTTGCCTCGGAATTGATGGTCTCTGCCTTTTCCATGCCTTTTGCCAGGGTGATGGTCTCTGCCGAAGCCTCGACCTTTCCCTCTTCCTTTGGCAAATGGACCTTTGCCCTCCTCTTTCATCTTCTGAAAACGCTCCATCATTTCTTTTCGCTTTTTCGGATCGAACTTGCCCCGAAATCCCGGAGGACCAAAGCCGGATTTGCCAAATTTTTCCCGCATTTCTTTGAAACGTTCCATCATCTCTTTTCGCTTTTTCGGGTCTTCCCACATCTCTCGCATTTTCTGGAAGCGTTCCATTATCTCTTTCTTCTTTTTCTCATCAAACTTGCCGCGAAATCCGGGAGGGCCGAAGCCTTTACCTTCTCGCATTTTTTTGAAGCGTTCGATTTTTTCCTTGTCAAATTTGCCGCCAAATCTTGGCCGTCCGGAAAATTTCTTTCTCGGACCTTGTTTTTTCAGTTTCGACTCCAGCTCCTCAATTCGGTCCTCGATTTTCTCCGCTTCTTTGCGGAGACGTTCCAATTCCTCCCGAGGAGATTGTCCCCAAGCGAATTGGCTGCTGCCAATCAATAGGACCAGTCCCGTCAATCCCAATGTTCGCCACATAGTTCTACTAACCTCCCAATAGAGATGGAATGAACTCTCAGTCTCCCGCCGGGAGTTACCTATTCCATCAAAAATGCACATATTTGTCTCAATATAACCGGAAGTGATGAAAATACGCTTAGAATTGGGAATTCCAATTTAATTATTGAGGATTATCGCTCAACAATAATTGTGACCGGCCCTTCATTTACGAGTTCCACTTCCATCATGGCTCCGAACCGACCGGTTTCTACCGGGACACCATTGGCGCGAATGCCATTGACAAAGTCTTCGTAAAGAGGAACTGCAATTTCCGGCGGGGCGGCTTCGACAAAACTTGGCCGGCGGCCTTTCTGGGCGTTTCCATAAAGTGTAAACTGACTGACCACTAAAACCGAACCGCCAACTTCGGTTATATCCCGATTCATCTTCCCTTCGCTATCCTGAAAGATTCGCAAGGAAACAATTTTATCCGCCAACCATTGGGCTTGTTCGCTGGTATCCGAATGTGTCACGCCAAGCAGAATCAACAGCCCCTGATTAATCTGGCCGGTAACTTCGTTTTCAACCCGTACTCGCGCACGGGACACTCGTTGAACCACCGCTCGCATTATTCTTCCATTTCGAATGTGACGTTAGGTACTTGGATTGGCAAGAAATCAGCTGTTTCCGAAATTTGAACCTAATCAAGTTTCATTAACAGCCGCATCTCATGAAGATCAGATAACAGATAATCCGGATTGGCTTTTTCCAAATCCTCGCGTTTTTCCGACCCGGTTGGAACAACCCAAACGGGAACTCCGGCTTTCCGCCCGGTATCAATGTCAACAATCATATCCCCGACATACAGAGATTGCTCCGAGGGAACATTGGTTCGCTTTATTGCCTCCAAAAGCATATCAGGAGCCGGTTTGGGATTGGGCACATCTTCGGGGGCAAGCACCACATCAAAATATTAGTCCCACCCCAAAAACGGAATTAATCCCTGGCTGAATTTTTTGGGTTTGTTGCTGACCAGGCCAATTTTTCTTCCGGATTTGTGCAAGGCCGGAATAAGATCCTTTGAACCCGGGAGTAAACGGGTCAGCGTCTCCATCACACCGGGATGATGGTCTCGGTATTGTTCCAAAGAGAGATGCGGATCGGCACCCGGAACCGTATTCTCCAGCAAGTAAATAGCACCCCGGCCAACAAAGCGACGAACTTCCGGCTCCCCCAGGGGAGGCAAATCATGGATTCCGCGAATATAGTTTACACTGGCCGTGATAGCAGGATAGCTGTCAATTAATGTCCCGTCGAAATCAAAAAACACTGCTTTAACATCATCCGGATTCGGGGAAATCACTTTGTTCACAAGTTCTCCTCTGCTTCGTATCCTTGGAATAAAACCACTCAATTTTTAATTTATGAAAGTAGCATCCATCAATGAGGATTTATTGGGATAAATGTTTCAAAAGGGTAAAGGCGGGGCCTTTAACTATTGGGACATAATACTGGGGAGCAATATTTTTGCAGGGTGAGGGAAAGGGCCGGGTTAGTCGGGATCGAGAATGACTGAAGTGACCGTCTGCCGATGTATATTTCGCACAGAAGGCTGTGCGTTTTGGGTCATTTCGGATCCTGTGAGGGGGTTGCTTGAGTGAGAATCCGCAGTTGGATTCAAGTTATGCCGCTTCGAACAGGAGGAAGGAAGTTCCGGCATAAGAGTTGCTCAAATTTTGAAAAGAGAGGCCAGTTCCTCATTCCACATTCCACCCACAACTTTTTGGCCCGCCTCTCCTGAGGAGTCAACCATGTCACCACCCATCTTGCGAAAGATTGCCCGAAAACAGAATTGTTACTCGGTTGTCGAACTGAATGATATTTGCCATGTCTTTGCGAGCACCGTTCCCCGCATCGAAGGCAGCTTTCGGGATCAGGTTCGAGATGCTTTGGAGGCGGTTGCGGAAGTGATGGAAGATGAAGACGCTTCGGGAGCCGTCGTTCAACAGGCAGTGTTCGTGGGGGACAGCAAATGCATTCCCGCGTGTCGCCAGATCGTACGGGAGTTCTATGGACGGGATCTACCGGCGACGAATTACGTCGTTCAGCCCCCCTGCAACGGTAAGTCTTTGGCAATCGAAGCGATGGGACTTGGCCACGGCCGTGACAAGGCAAAAATCGAGAGAATCAGTGATCAAGTGGTTATTGTCAAGCACGATGGGGTCGCATTCACGTATGCCAATCAGGCAGTTCCACGGACTTCGGCGAAGGGAGTGTATGAAAAAACGATCTGTGCATATCAGCAACTCCGCCGGTTGCTCCCCGATTTCCGCCTGGGACGAATTCTCCGGCTTTGGCTACATTTGGGCGGAATCGTCGACGACGACGGTCCGGTCCAGCGCTACAAAGAGTTGAATCGGGCCCGGGCAGAGGTTTACCAAAATGTGCGATTCATGTCGGACCGCTTGCCCCAAGAGTCCCGTGGGCTTGCTTATCCTGCAAGCACGGGGATTGGGACCTCCAGCAGATCACTTTCTCTCAGCGCGTTGGCCTTTTTCAGTGATAAGGAAAGCATCACGGCAGTCCCGTTGGAGAATCCGCGGCAGACAGCAGCTTACAGTTACTCCAAGTCGTACAGCCCCACCAGTCCTAAATTCTCGCGGGGGCTGGCATTGTGCTGGGACGACGAGACCAGGCTGTTCATTTCCGGTACCGCCAGCATCACCAACTCGGAATCGCGTCATCCCGAAGATGCTGTCGCGCAGACTCACGAGACGTTCGAAAACATCAAAGTGTTAATTTCGGAAGACAATCTTAGCCGGCACCAGTTGCCCGGACGCGGCACATCGCTGGCGGGTTTGGCTGTAGCTCGCGTCTACATCAAACAACTCGAGGACTACGACAGTGTCCGGAAAGTCTGCGAAGATCGGCTCGGCAGGATTCCAGTGAGCTATGTGGTGGCCGATGTATGCAGACCGGACTTGTTGGTCGAGGTTGAGGGAATGGCCTTCTCCCGCAAGACGCCGTCTGGTTCTCCGAATCTTCATTCCCGCCCATGCGAATCTGCCGGCAAGCGCTCCGTATGTGAGCCGATGGAACCTGCCCCGTATTGTCCGGAGTCTTGCCCTGAACGATTTCAGTGCCCGCATGCTGTTCTTCGCTAACGTATGCTCCCGAGGAAAATGATGAGCGCAATGAGGAGAATCTGTCCACACTGTAGAGGTCTGTTGCTCACTTCACCAAATGAGGCATTTGCAAAGTGCTCGGTTTGCTCGACATTGTTTCGCCTCAACCACGGCAAGACACAGCAGCACAAGGCGGCAACGCCCAAACAGTCGACGGCTGCGGCGGCCCGGCGTTCGAAGTCAGCTGCCGATACGCGTACGAATCAAATACCCCGGCGAGGTGTATTGATG
>CAZPPD010000030.1:0-15655 GCA_964588185.1 uncultured Alcaligenaceae bacterium
AACAGCTCGATGCGGTCGTCGGCGCCCAACGCAAAACGGCAGCAAAGCAGGGAAAGCTGCATAACAACATCCCGGCAAAGGCAACGGGAAGTACCATGCATGGGAGGCTTAGCCTACGACTGAAAGTAGATTTCAACACGGCGTCTCTCGCTTGGGTAGAGAACCCTGATAGAGGAGAGAATCGAGCAAAACAAATTAATATAGAAATTAGGCTGTACTTGCGAGCGGCGGATTATAAGAGGAGGTGATTTCTTGTCAAGCCGGCTTGAAAATGGGGTGTCCCCCTGGATTTTGCGACCCTTCAGATATTTTGAGTGCCAAGGCTATTCCTTCAGAAGACTAAAGAACGAGATTCGCTCATCGATCAGCCCTTGGAGATTCTTCCTGCCACCTAGGAAACTGAGGTCCGGAAGGGTAAAGACCACTCCTTCGATGGTGTCGGCGGCGGCATAAAATCCCTTTCCCTTCGGCATGGCTTCCCCAATCCTCAGAGTATGGTCCTCCCCTTCGGCCAACTTGAATGTGATGGCAACCGTGGCGGTCTTCGGAGTGACCTTATATTTTTCCAGGGAATCCTTATCAAACGAAACAAACTTCTTGGTCTTCAGCCGGGCCATGGAATTAAGCAGGCTTTGGATCAGGATTTGTTCCAAATCGTCATTAGGCCGGGTCGATTCCCAGCGTACTTTTTCCGAAGTACGTTTTAATTGCAGTTGAAGGGGCGGGGAGATATTTTCTTTGCGGCTGAATTGTAGATACTCGACTTTCAGTCCACGAACTTCATTGGGATCAAAATCAAAAATAGTTGGGTCCCGCAGTTCGGCATTCTTCAGGCTCCTGAAAGTAGTGGTGGGAGCCAGGAATACCAGGTTCATTCCTTTGACCTGAGCATAAACGCCTTCTTCCAAACCAATAATTCCGGTTTTACCAAACAGGATGATTTTTGTTTCATACTCCGGGGCTTTCTTTTCTCCCTTCTGGTCTGTTTTCTTCGGGGATGCTTTTTTGAAATACACGGTGGCGGTTATCGATGGCTTTGCCAAGCCAAATGGTTCCAAACTATCCTTCTCGCCGAATTTCTTGGCCCATTTCAACACCTGAAGTTTCTTCAAATCCTGCAAGACAGCACTCACTTGATTTTTGTCGGTAGTTTTCCTGGGCATTCCTTCGGGTTTGAGCAATTTCCAGGAACCATCTTGCTTGTCCACCAGGAATGTGACATCTTCTCGGGCCAATTCCAACTTGTCTGCTTTTTTCGAACCCCAAGACGGAAGTTCATTTTCCAGGAATGCCAAAGATCCATTGGGAGGGGTAACGGCCTCCAGCATTTCTGCCGGGACCAGCAACCGGCTGGGCACGGATTTCTTGGAAAGCCTTTTTACATAGATATTGTCCTGTACTTTCTTGCCGAAGATCAGGCGGATTTCCGGTTCAGCTTTTTCTTCCAACTTTGCTTTGGGAGCTTGGGTTAAAAAAAGATCCTGGTTTTTGGCATCGGAATTCTTGGTGGTTGTGATTTTTTCCACTCCATCCAAATAAAAAGCAACCTCCGCGGTTGGATTATCGAATCCATATTCCTTGTCTTTGTTTTCTTGGTCTTTGCCGGGATCATCCAGGAACTTCTCAACCTTCCGTTCTCCCCGGAGGAAATCAATCACTCCACCCTTCCCGGTAATGGCATTCATGTCCGCCTTGTACGTTTGGCCGGCAACGGACATTTGCCACTGGGTTTCGTTGACTTTAAGCAGCGTTATCTTATTCTTGAGATCTTTCCCGGATTGTAACACCAGCGCCTCTGGCTGGTCGGTCCCCAGTTGCACCAGATCTTTGCTGCGATATTTTCGGGGATTCTCGATGGCAGCGAAGACAGGCTGCAGCTTTTTCTTATCAATCAGGACAACAAAATTATCTTCTGCCAAGCGCGCATAGTATTTATCTTTGCCCTTAATCTCCGCACCCACCAGCAGGGTTTTCTCGGTTGTTTTTCCGGAGATCGGGTCGGTCCACTTGGCAGTGATCCTCAGATTTGCGGGATCTTCACCCACGCCAAAATCTTCCAAGGGCTGCCCTGCACGCGACACGAAGTCTTCGTTTTTCTGCACCGCAATGGAGCCGACTTCGTTAATTAAAGACTTCACACCGGGATTTTCCTTGGAGTTGGTAACTCCGGAAAAATCGGCTGCTCCCAAGTTGGGCTCCTTGAAATACCATTGGCCGATTTCGTTCTTGGCAAACGCCAAAGTTTTCGGCTCTTTTCCTTCCCGGGTAAACGTAATGGAGTTAGTATTGGCCGCCGAAACCGCCAGGAGATCCTTGGACCGGAGATCCTTAATATCTTTGAAGAAGATCGATTTAACGTCGGCAATCTCAACTGCTGTCGGAACGCGGTCCTTCTCGGACGAAGAAACGTAGATATTGCCGGTCTTTTCGTCCCCGCTTTTCCGGCCGAAATTCAACACTAGCGGACTGCCATTTTCCCGATGCAAAATAATTTTGCTTGGCGGAGAATCCAGTTTGGCTTCTGCAAAACTCTTGATGGTATCCGCTTCCTCATTCTCCTTTAGCTTGGTAACAGTATCGATCATATTCTCCACATCGAAACTGCGAACTCGCCAGACCTCGGAAGATTCCGGTTTAATTTGTTGGACTGTCCATTCGCCATCTTCTTGCTTGGCAAACTTGTAAAGTTTCTTCCCGCGATCCAACGTGATGGATTTAACCTTAATCTTTTCCTTCTGGATGCTGGGGAATAAGTAGCCTTCTTCCAGGTGGCCTTTGCGAACTTCAATGGCGATGCCAAAGAGCCACAGCATTCCGATCAAGAGGCCAAACAGGAGAAAAGTAGTCTTAAAATTCATGATGCGTTGGGTATTTCCAAAGAAGATTGCCGTTCGTATGCCGGAACTCCAGTTCCGTCCAATTTGGGCAGTTCAGCTACCGTAGGAAGGAACTCCAGTTCCGTCCAATTTGTCGGGCCAGGAGACCCGACCTACCATCGGTCGGGCCAGGAGACCCGACCTACCATCTGCCGAGCCAGGAGACCCGACCTACTACTTTCGTTCTTACCGCCGACGCACAACCCACACGCCAATTCCCATGCCGATGAACCCTAGGGTCATCAAAGCAAAGGGTAAGAAAACCATGCGAGTGGGATTGCCCTTATCCAAGACGAAAAAATTGTTGGTTCTCGGCGGCACCCCAATATTTTGCTCGCGCCCGGCCAGCCATTCACAGGTACTGACCACCAGGTAGTAATTAGCTCCCCGAGAGGAGCCTCCAAGGTTCTTTGGAACGTTGGTTACCATGTAACTGGTTCCAAAAACAACCATGCGCGGGGAACCTTTCCTGTCCTTAACTGCTACCCCAATGGAAATGGGATCCCGCACTCGAATATCCTCGATTTTTCTGGTTCGAACGAGATACGCCAGATGGGAGGGCAAATTATCCGGGAGAATGTCCGTTTTCGTTTCTACCCAGGTACTATTTTCCGGGAGCACTTCCATAATGGTCTGGGCAGTGAAGCCAGGTGACCCGACGGCGGGTTTTACAGTTCGAGGCAGATAGGTGTAATAACGATATTTCGAAAACTCCACTGCAACGGGATTTCTGCTTTCGGAGTTGGTTTCGGCTCTTGAAATGTAGGGAAGGAATCGATCCAATTTGAGAACAAAATTTTCGCCCATATTAACCCCATATTTCTTCATGAAACCGCGGAGCCCGGGTTGAATTGGCCGAAACTGCCTCCCCACAATGTTGGAAAACACAACCATTTTACCGCCCCTTCCCATAAATTGATCCAGAGCGGTTATGACTTCTGGAGAGAACGTCTTGGTAGGCCAGGCAACAAAAATTAAATCGGCATCTGTGGGCAGCCGATGAGGATCGGCCGTTTTCTTTTGGCTGTAAAACTTGGAATCGGCGGAAAGGCCGCCGGGGGGCGGTGGTGCAAAATATAATCTTTTGACGTTGTAATTTTCTTTTTCCAGAACGATCTTCAATAAACTCATGCTCCGGGAATTTTCGCCCATACCATCAATATCCGGTTCTCCATTACTCTGCGTGAAATAGATCGTGGGTTTTTGTTCCGCTGCCGAAAGAAAACTAAGTTCCCGAGTTAGTAATACTTCTCCATTAAACTCATATCCGGTAACCTTTCCTTGGGGACTAATTTTCGCTCCGCCCAGTTCCTCTTCCGATATAAAACTGGAAGGACGCCGAGCTTCGGTTTCTGAGCCATAAACAAGTAATAATCCGCGAGAAACTTGGTCGCGTCCTTGGGAAATTTTGACCTTGGGAAATTTCCGAACGACCGCTTTGTAACGTTCGCTATCAAGGTCGGGGGAAATATACTGGACTAATAACTTGGAGGAATAAGCTTGAGAGTTATCTAATAGATTGCGGACATCATTATAGTCCCGGCTATTCTTAGACATGAGAACAAATACAGTCGTCGGCTTTTCCAACGCTTGTAATGTCTTCTTCGTGCGATCGCTAAGGCTGTAAAAGCCCTGAGAAGATGTCCAGTTAAAATTATAAGGGAAAAAGGCATAACACATGGTGTTTAAAACCACCAGCGCCGCTAACAACAAGACTCCGGTAAAGACCACGTTGTAGCCAAAGAACCAGCGGCGTAAAGTTTGGCTGCGGCGGATTTCTCCAAAAGCCAACTGTAAGCTGGCAAACATTATTCCCAAGCCCAACAGGAATATATAAGTCCCTAACCATAACCGCCAGGCTTCCGGTCCTTTCCAACGATCCAGGTTGCCTAGGATACTTTGGTAATTGATAAGAATCGCCAGCAATACGCGGAAGACAATTAAGAAGCCGATGGATCCGCCGGTAATCAAAACATGAATACGCAAGCGGGATTGCGGGATTTTTTCTTCACCAAATAATCTTAGCCAGATCCCGGACCTTAATAAGATGATGCCGAGGATCATGACAAACATTCCCAGCATAATCCAGTTGGACCAACCCGCCGACCAAAATCCCATTATAATCCCGAAAAGTCCAATGGCCCCACCTAAAACTATGAACCCATTTGAGATCAGTGATTTCTTCTTATCTATGGTATTCAATATGTCTTCTTGACTTATATTTCTCCAACCATCATATACTTGACTTAATCCCACACCCAGACCGACCAAAGCGAAAACAAATGCACTGGAGACTTCCGGAAAGGATAATAGTCCGGCTTGGAATATCAAAATTACCATTATGACAAGCAAGAGAAGCGATAATCCAATGACGATAAAACCGAGAAGCTTCTGGGATTTGACAAGGTTATCCGTTTGTTCCTCCTCTTGGTTCCGGGTGGTTATCAAGACAAACAATTGCCAAGCCATCACCAAGAAAGTAACCCCGCAGAGAATATCCACACAGATGCAAATAAATGTGGACGCTTCCCAATGCTTAACATGAACCCAGATAGCCAATAAGAACAATAATATCGTGGCCCAGACTAAGCCGCTCACCAGATTCCAGCGATTTTGCCGTAACTCTTTATAATCAACCGATGATTTTTCTTCACTCGCCATAGATCCAAACCTCAAGGATTAATTTCTATTCGCCTACCACCACTTCCGCGCTTCTAAGATCTTCGTGGTCAAGAACAACCAAAAAACAGTGGCTGAAATATGGAACAACAGGAATCGAGGAGCTAATACACCTCGGGCGGATTCAAACCACAAATCCAAGAAGGAAATATATAAGAGGAACTCTCTTAATTCCGGCATCGTTTCCGGCACAATTAGACGGCGGATAATATAAATCGAAAATAGTCCCAATAGTCCCAAGAAAGTAAGGACCGCAGCGCCAATTTGATTCTTCATTACTCCGGAAAAGAATAGCCCCATACTAATAAAATGAGCTCCGGTAACAATCAGCACGATGGTGAAAGTCAGTATGGGCCGATAATCAAACGGTTGCTGGCCTTCGACCCGTAAGGCAATCAAGAAAACATACCAGGAATACCAAGTAAGCAGGAAAAATCTCAGGCCGGCTATGAATTTACTAAGGACCACATTCCATTCGCGCACCGGAGCGGTCAATAAAACTTCCAGAGTTCCGGTCCGTTTTTCTTCGCTCAGAAGCCTCATCGTTACTAATGGGACCATGAATAGCAGGGCAAAGATGGGAATTATGTTAAAGATATAATCGTAGAATATGGGTTCAGGCATCCCTTGAGCGAATTGGGTATAGCGTAGTAACAGCCCCACAAATTGGGAGAACTGGATCATACCCATTATGGTGATGGCAACTAACACGATATAAGCGATGGGAGAAAAGAAATAAGCTGCCAATTCCCGGCGGGTCATGACCGCCAGGTTCATATCCGAGCATACGCCGATGGATAATAGGAAAAATTCGAATCCAAGGATTATAAACAATAATGGGGGGCCGGCTTGGTTTGGGGACCATTGCACAAAGGAAACAATACCGGAAATCCAGCCGAGGTAAGGACCGATAAAAGGAATATCTGCAAAGGGAATAACTCGCAATAACCCAATGGCGATCATAACTACCGCTACTAATCCCAACACAAAGCCGGCAAAGTATCCGGCATCGCTGGAAGTCGGTTGAATAGCTATAAAGGACCACCAATAAAGCAGGCCTAATATCAGATTAATAATGCCCAAGCTCAGAAGGAAATTCTCGCTGACCACACCGCCTATTAATCCCAACAAAACCATGAGCCCCCCGGAAACACCCAAAATATAGTGGGTGAATTTCAGGAACTCTTCATCCTCTTCATTGCGGGCAAAGCAGAGCAGGAAAGCCAGGGCCAAGGTAAAACAGGGCGCTCCCAAAGGAAGATATAACCCGCCAATGCTACCCTTATACGGCAGGATGAGGGTTAAGACCCCGCCGGCCAGGAAAACCAACGCCAATAGGCCGTAAAGGCGCCGGTATTGAATATCTTTTTCCGCAGACGCATGGAAAAGCAGCCCCGCTGCTCCCAAGGCGAGGAAAAATACTCCCCAGCCAAAGCCGAGGACCACGCCAAAGAAATTCCGGTAATCATTCAGGCCGGAGATCATGGACAAGGCCCCGACCAGCGCCAAAAACAGGGCGAACATCGCCACTACTCGGGCAGCGAGGGGTTCTTCCTTGCGAATGACGGAAGGAGCCCGCTCATTGTGTGCTTTCCAATCACTCGTCCAGCCTTCATCCTCTTTTTTTGGCTTTTCCGTCTTTGTGGACATCGTCAATATGCTCCAAGCTAATGCTTTTGGGCTTTATTTATTTCAATTTGGATTTTTCTTCATCCGCTTCGTCTTCATCGTCTTCGTCCTCATCTTCATCCTCTTGGTCCTCATCCTCTTCTTCCTCATCTTCGTTTTCGTCGTCTATTTGATCTTCCATTTCCTCTTCTTCGGAAGCTCGCGTTTCCTCTTCGTCTTCATCCTCATCCATCAAACCGGTTTTGGATTTATCCTGAATGCCTTCCGCCGATCGGGATGAGTCCATTTCTTGAATGGCGGTTGATTGTTCCGCATCCTTGAGTGGGTCCTGGGCACGGATGACTTCAAAGAAAGCTTCTTCCAGCCGCCGCCGCTTTTGGTCGAAGCGCCGAATGGTGTGGCCTTTGCCGGCAATTAACTTGAAAATGTCTTCGCGATGATCTTCGTCGTCCTCGACTTGAATTTCAAACAGGTGGAATTCATTGTCCATCTCGGAAACAACCACTTCGGTAACTGCCGGCAACTTTCTCAATGAATCGCGGATAGAATCCACCGAACCCCGAGCTTCCAGGATAAGCTCCTTCTGTGCTTCCAGGTCAGCCAAAGAACTGGAGTAACTCACGCGCCCGGAATTTATAATAATGACCCGTTGGCAGATCGCTTCTACCTCAGACAAGATATGCGTGGAAAGTAAAATCGTATGCGATTCGCTCAACTCTTGGATCAGGCGCAAGGTTTGGCGGATTTGGATGGGGTCCAAGCCGGCAGTCGGCTCATCCATAATCAAAATAGGGGGATCATGAATGAGGCTGTCAGCTAAACCCACACGTTGACGGTATCCTTTGGACAGAGTACCCACCAACCGCCGGCGAACTTCCCGAACCCGGCAGCGGTCCAAGACATAATCCAGCCGTTTGGGGCGAGTCTTGCGGTCGACGCCTTTGATTTTGGCTCGGTAAGTCAGATATTCCTCGACCCGCATTTCTCCATACAGGGGAACACTTTCCGGCAAGTAACCAATATTCCGGCGAACCTCCATGGATTCGGTCATCACATCATAGTTGTAGACTTTGGCTATTCCACTCGTTGCCGGCAGATAGCTGGTCAAAATCCTGAGCGTGGTGGTTTTTCCGGCACCGTTGGGTCCCAGAAAGCCGACGATTTCGCCCTGTTCGACCTCAAAACTAACCCGGTCAACTGCACACACGGGGCCGAAGAATTTGGTTATGTTGTCTAATTGAATCATCGAGTTTGCTGTGACCAATAGAATCCACCTTTCGGTCCAGGTCGAATGGAATGCCTATCTCTTAGGTACGACGATTATTGATTCACCTGAGCTTTTCCTTAAAGATGGAAATGCCGTTCGGGAAAGCCAATTACCTTGCCGTTAAAGGTATTACGATCAGTGCAATCGGCAAGTTCTGACTTGGGTTCCGGTTTTCGGAATTTGGGCCTGGTTGAACCCCTACCGCAGGACTCCGCCCTCTTCGAGGATGTTCCATAACTGATCCCAAACATCCTCGGGTTTCGGTTCTTTGGGATCCCCTTTAGCCCAGGCATCAGCGACCGCACGCAGGCATTCAATGGCATCTTGATGAACATCCGCCCGCTTGAGCTTGAAGGTTTTGGATGGCGGAGCAGAAGGCTTGGGAGCCGCTTTGTTTAAAGGGGCAGGGCGCGGACCATAATCCAGAGCTTCATTACAAAGCTCATCGGCCCGTTTATTTTTCTCTCGGCGAACATGAGTGAACCTGACCGATTCAAATTCCTTCTTGAGCTTCTGGATTTGGTTGAATAAAGGCCGCAGGTCCGGGCTTTTAACCTTATATTCCCCATTGAGTTGTTTCACTAGCAGTTCGCTGTCGGAAAAAAGAGCTACTTTTTGGGCTCCGATGTCCTTGGCTTTCTCCAACGCTTTAACAACCGCGGTGTACTCGGCAAAATTATTGGTGGTTTTATCCAAACACCCATTTTCTTCTATTGTTTCATTGCCGGGCTGCTCAATGACAAAACCGTAGGCAGCGGGTCCGGGATTGCCGCGCGACGCACCGTCGGTATGAATGGTTACCTGATCTTTTGCACTCATGAGCAGTCGAATTCCTTTCCGGGAATGGGTAAAAAAGAGGAAGTTCAAAACACCGACTTTTTTACAAGATTAACTGTGACAACAAAACAGCCTCTCTTATTGGTTATAGAAACTTCCACCCGGCAAGGATTCGTCGGCCTCTCGTTGGGAGCCAAAATCCTGGGTACCCGCCTTCTGCAAGAATCCCGCCGCAATGCCCGGGACCTCGCTCCAAGTGTCCGGGGACTCCTCTGGGAAACCAAATATTCTCCGAAAGATGTTGACGGGGCCGTTGTGAGTATTGGCCCGGGGAGCTACACCGGATTGCGCGTGGGAATAATCTCCGCAAAAGCATACGCCTATGCATTGGGGTGCAAATTAATGGCCGTGGAAACCTTCGCAGCTGTTGCCCAGCAAATCCCTGCCAAGGCAGATCAAGTTGATGTGTTTGCGGATGCTCAGCAAGACCGGGTTTACGTACAAACCTATCGCCGCAACTCGGATACTTTGAATTTCGCTGCGATAACGGATCTGGAAATCCTGGCTTTTGAGGATTGGTTGCAAAGACCGGACAAATCTTCTTGGGTTACGGGACCGGGATTAAAAGGAAAAGAAAGCCGTCTCCCAGAGAGTATTCAGACGGTTGCAGAGGAAAATCGAGTCCCCACCATGGCGTCCTTGGTAAAATTAGGACTGCAAAAATATTCTCAAGAACAATGGGACGACCTCTATTCCGTCGAACCCATTTACCTTCGCCCAAGTGCGGCCGAAGAGCAGTGGGAAAAGAATAAGCCTCAACGGTTGTAAACCGTCACACCGATTCCGTTCCCACCTTGTTGTACTGAAAGAAATTATCCCAGCGTTATCTAAGTAACAGCAGACTGAGTGAAGAAAGGATATTCCTAATCCAAGGTTTCCTGTAATTTGCTTACTTTCAATTCTAAACTGCCACCATATTTTCGAAGTCTCTTTTCAAATTTAATCATGTTTGGGTTGTTACGCAAATTTGGAACGCGAACTTTTGTTAGAACGATCCGAGCGTTAATTAAATGATTTTCAAGTTTCTTCAACAGTTCATCGATAGTCGAGTTAATTTGATCAATCGCCTTTAATAGGTCACTCCCTTTTAATTCTACAAAGAAAGCCAATTTCTCATTGCAAGCAATAATTAATAATTAAGAAATCGCATCTTTTACCTTCGGTGATGTAACAATCATCAATCTTAATCTTACATACTTTGCTTCCAGACTTGTTCACCAAAGTGTATTGGCTTTTCTTTTCCTTTACAGAAATCCTTTTATATGATTTGCAGGTGGCACATTTATGTCCTTCAATCTGCTCACACATGGGCTACCAAATTAGTTGTCTAGGTCAAATAATTGGTCAAACTCTTCGTTGATAATTCGAGATGCGCTGTCGATCGCTTCTGTCTTTATAAGTTTCGTCTCTTTATCCACAATATTTTCCAAACCACCATTGTCCACAAAAAAAGCTTGCAAGCGTTTCGGGTCCAGCCAGAGTTTTTTATCTACTACGTCATTGGTTTTTTCTGGCTCCTTTTGACCAACTTGGTGGGCATATAAGAGATTGTTAATCGAAGAAAGAATGTATGGACTATGAGTTGTAATAGCTACTTGATTATTTCCTTGATTAGCCAGAAGACAAATTAGGTCAATTATTCTTTTTTGGGATTCAGGGTATAAATGAGCCTCCGGCTCCTCCAGTACCATGAATATTTTCTTTTCGTCAAGTAGGATCATGTAAATGGTATGCAATATCCAAATAGTTTCTTGTTGACCCGAAGACGCGTCGTTGAGCAGAATGTATTTTTCAGGTTGAAAATACAATAAATCCATTTGTTTCTTATTCCGGAAACCAGAGGCTTTTAAGATTCCCTTAGCGCGGTCAGCTGCAAATTCTAAGAGTTCTTTGTTAGGTTTTTTCTTTCGATTTTTTTTCCAATTTTCAACCAAATCATCAGGGCCCACAAAACAGTTTCTTACATCCTTTACAAATGGAATAAAGGATTTTGTCAATGGATCAAACTTCTTGTTGTGGATAGAAAGGGTTGCGAGTTGGCTTCTGCCTGCAGGAACAAATAACAATTCTCGAGAGTCGGAAAACAGTTCATCCAAGCCCTGTTGGATTGCTTCAAGGTATTGACCGTTACTTGCCTTAAAATCTTTAAAAACTCTAATGAATTCCAACTTGAATTTTGGACTTAACGATACATTGGTAGATTCATTTTCCTTATGGATAGAAATTGAAATCTTTGGAGAATACTCAAACCGAAGATTAAAGTTCTGATTAAATTGGAACTTGAAAATTTCTTGGAGCTTTTCACAAATTCTATTTTTGAATACCTCAACTGGATTTTCTGATCCCGCCTTAACAATGGACTCAAAGTCATTTTTCAAAGAGCGGAAGAAGTATATCACCTTGGTGATCGTACTTTTTCCACTTGCTTGAGGCCCAATGAAAATTAACATGTCGGAAATGTTGATTTCCGCTTTTCTGATCGGTCCAAAATTTTCAATAAATAGAATCTGCTTTGTTGAAAGAGTTTTCTTGCCCCTTCAATCTTAACTTATTTGATTGCCAGAAGGTATATTGGTTGGATATCACCATTTTGAACTGGCGGAAAAGGGCAGGTTGAAGTCCGTTCCGGCAAAATTTATTTGCCCTTTTCCGCTAAACTAGCTGAGCGTCGTTCTAGATTTTCAATCAAACCGATTCCGTTCCCACCTTGTTGTACTGAAAGAAATTATCCCAGCGTTCATCCAAGTGTTCCAATGCCTTGTCGATCGGAACAGCCCGGTATCGATCCTCGGTTTTCTCAACCAGTCGCAAGGTAACCAACTTCTCCAAGGCATCTTCGATCTCGAAATCGAATTTAATTCCGGCCAGTCGTTCCAACTCCTTCTCGACATGATCATCCAGAAAAGATGCCGTCCAGCCATGCTCGCCTGCCGATCGCCACAAATAATAATACCCAAGAATAGCTTCGCGGCATTCTTGTTCTTCCGCTTCGTCCAGCAATGCGAACAGAACACCGGAGTTGCTGCTCAGGTTGTAGAAATATAAACTCTCCGTCAGTTTTTGCATGAAGTTCTTTTTCGAATTTTGATAAGTCGCATATTGCTTGTAGCCATAGCCGCCGATCAAACCCAAAGGGCCTGCTAAACCAATTATCCCGCCCGCAATGATTGCCGCGAGCCCGGTAAAAATCTTGTAGGCCACAAAGCCGATGGAGCCGATCACGGATGCCCCCAATTTCATCTTTTCCGTTTTCGGCATTTTCAAGCGGCCGCCGGGGAACAGCATTTCAATGTCATCCTTGGGAATCTCTTTGAACATTTTCAGGTAAACATTCTCGGTATCCGCACTTCTCCCCAGCCGCTTGTGGCGTTGCTGTTTGAGGATGATTACGATGCGTTGGTACTGGGGAACTTCTACCGGAACCAGGCGAAAAAACTTTTGCCAAGCCCGTTTATAGCGCGTCCCAATCCCATCGCCCCGCACATAGACATCGAAATGGGAGAAACAATCGAACTCAATATCCAGATTGATTCCCCATTCGCTGGCATTTTCGGTTGCCTGTAACAACTCTTCCCGGGAAAGCCGCTTATAATTGGCTTTCTCCATGACCCAGGAGAACTTCTCAAATAGTTTGCCCAAAGCTTCGTCCCGTTGGTCTTCCGGCATGGGAGCAAAGATCTTGGTATTATTGTCCGGATCAAAGGGAGCGTATTGCTTTTTCAGCTCCTCCAGCGATTCGTGATATTGAAAATGAAACATGGCATTGATCAGCTTGCAAAATTGCAAGAAAGAATCCCGGTCCTCAGGAGCCAGCCCCGGTTCCTTGGCCAGAAGATCGATGAGGTCCGCCCGCCCAATGGGAATGAAATGCTCACGGTCTTGGTATTCAGCCATTTTTACTTCCTCGAGGATCTGGGTGAGTTTCACTAATTCGTTGAACTAATCAAAGCAAAAATAATCTGGATGCCTTGCTTTCGGGCCGGGGTGTCGAAGCAACCAGCTTGGATAGGAGCTCGGCCCGAAAGCAAGCTTCAGACCAATAGGTAGATTACAAACCCAAAATTCAGTGGGACACCCGTAGAGTGAAGTGCATCATCATTTGCTTAGATGGTCAACCAAATAAACTGCCGCATTGGTGTACTTGGGATGCCGGTTCCCGGGATAACTGAGAACAGTATCTACACCTGCCTCTTTCAATCTCTCTGCCAGCATCATTCCCAACAAAGTCGAATGGGTGGGATCTCTTGGCCTATCCCCTTTCTTGGGATTCTTCTCTCCACCGTAAAACATGGCGATCGGCGGGTCATCCTTGCTAACGTGGGAGATGGGGGAGTATTCTTTGATCCAATCTACTATCTTGTCCCGATTCTCCATCACTTCATCGAGATTCTTCATGCCGAAAGCATGAGCCCCATAACGGTAATTCGGCATCCACTCCCGCAATTCCTTGGGATCCAGAGAAGTTTGAGCCCCGTTAACCGCAGCACAATAGAGCCGGGTCGATTCGCGTGCGATTGGATCTTTGCTTTTCGGGTCCGCCATATCATCATGGAAAGCCAACCACAAGGAGGAACAACCGCCGGCCGAACCACCTGTAGCGCCAATGCGTTTCTTGTCCAGATTCCATTCTTTGGCCTTCGAGCGGATAAATTGCAAAGCTCTGGCCGCATCTTCCAACGGTGCTTTCACCGGGGGCTTGATCTTTAAGGTTACCGCTTGGCGAACGTAGCGGTAATTGATCGCCGCCACCGAGATTCCCTTGTCATGGTAAAATATGACGCTGGAACGAATGCCGGCTTTATCTCCCCCCTGCCAACCACCCCCGTGAATATACAAAACCAACGGTGTGGGTTTATCGGTTTTCGCTTGATAGAAATCAATTACCTGGCGTTCGTGTTTGCCATAGGACACCTGAGCAGTCGGTTTGATCCCGCCTCTTTTCTTTCCCTTTTGGGCCCAGGAAACAGTGAAACACGGACCGAAAAGTATTAATACTGCCAATAAACTCCGGGTCATTGTGAGCTCTCCCTGTGATTGTTTTCTAGTGGTTTGTTCCCATTTAATTTTCTGGACAAAGGGGGCTGGAACATTTCATCGGGTGCCATGCGCTAATTGTAACTAACCCTTTTTTCCGAATATTAAACAGGGACTGGGTATTACCGATTAGATGTTTTCATAAATTGGAGGGAAATGCCAAATAAAATCAAGCGAATTGATGATAATGGATCATTTTTAAGAGTCGAGTTTATATGTTGCCCGCCGCAGGCGATCCCGGACTGCTAACCATGCCTCTTCTTTCGGCGGAAGGGTAACAAAAAGGTAATCCACATCTTCCTTTTCTAACTGATGTAAACTGGCGTAGAACTGGGAAGCATAGATCTTGGCATTTTCCGGCAAAACTACTTTTCTTATCTTTTCCTCCTCCGGAAATTTCTGATCGGGAAAAGTAATCCAAGCGATCCTTATTCCTTGGGCCAACAATTCAGCCAGACGTGAAAAATCATCCCGGGCTATGCATTCCAATGGTTTGGTTGGTGCATAATGTTTGTTTATTAAGCCGGGAGAACGAAGATCCTTTTCTTTTATTCCCTGTCCTTGGGAAAGTAATTCAACTGGACCAATCACTTTTTCCAGTTGCCCGGGTGACACCAAACCCGGCCGTAAAATCCGGGGAGGAGAACAAGTAATATCCAAAACTGTGGATTCCAATCCACCCCACGCCGGCCCGCCGCCAAGGATCAAATCAACATCCGCTCCCAAATCCGCCTGCACATGTTCTGCCCTGGTGGGTGATAAGTGGTTCGACTTGTTGGCGCTCGGTGCTGCTACGGGGAGATCACATTTTTCCAACAAAGCAAGGGCAACCGGATGAGCCGGTATTCGGAGGGCAACCGTGTTTCCCCCGCCAGTCACTATTCCCGGCACCTTGTGGTTTTTGGTCAGGATTAGGGTGAGGCTTCCGGGCCAGAACTGTTCGGCAAGCTTATCTGCTAGCGACGGCCAAGTAGCGGCCAGCTTTTTGGCAGCAGCCATATCGCAGACATGGACGATCAACGGATTGTTGGCGGGACGTCCCTTGGCGATGAAGATTTTACGAACCGCGGATTCGTCTAAGGCATTCGCTCCAAGCCCATATACGGTTTCCGTTGGGAATGCCACCAGTCCCCCGTCACCAAGAATTTTGGCAGCTTTGGATATAAGCCGCAAATCGGGATTGTCACAATCTACAGAAAAGAGATTACCACTCATGATGTAGATGCTGGTAGTGTTTCATTTGGATGAAACTATTTTCTAATGCTAATAGTTAATTTTCAGGAAATATAAAGATTCTTATAATTAATTTAATATATATAAAACTTCATATTAT
>CAZPPD010000031.1:0-15648 GCA_964588185.1 uncultured Alcaligenaceae bacterium
ATCCGCTCAAAAGCGGGGTCAAAATCAACAGGAAAATCCAGCAAGTATTAGAATGGTTCGTCATCATCGAATCCGTTCAGCTTGCTACCTTGCAACCTAAAACCATTTAGAGAAAATCGGGGGAACCATACTCATTATCTCAAAGGAAGGATAGAGCAATATTCAAAGTTTTTTTAGTCATTTTGAAGAATTGGGTATTTTGGCAATCCGGCTGGGAGGATAGGGAGTATATTTTTCTCACCAAATAATCCTTGGCCGTTGGTCACGAGCCATTTTCCGTCAAGGAAAATTATGTAAAGGTGAAGACGGGCCAATCTGCAAAACTTTATTGGCATCATTTCATTTAATTTGCGAAAGGTGGGCACCCATGTACGACCGAATGGTTTAGACCCCCCCATTGGTAATGGTGGTAAAACGGAAGGATAACAAAGCGGCATTTCGGGCCCTCAATCAATGAACGAAAACTTTACCTTGGCACCTCGACCCCCAAGCTTGCGGCCAACTCCACTAGCTGTTTCCAAGTCCCCTCATCCAGGGAGATACCATTCCGCTGACGGAGTTCTCGCTGCTTGCGTTCCGGGTCGCCGGGCAGGAGGATTTCCTCCACTCCTTCCGCCCGAGGGCAGGTGCGAACATTGTCTGCCAGACCGGATACCTCTTTCAGAAAATGTTCCAAGCCGCTAAAGGATTCCGGATCGAGCACCAGAAAGAAAACTGCGTTGGAGGATAAGTTTGGACCGCCGGGATAACTACATCTTCCGGAGGAAAAACCGCCGACAAACATGTCGAGCAGCAATCCCAAGCCGAAACCTTTGTAGGCTTGAGCACCCCCCAGGGGCAGGATTGAGCCGCGCGGTTCGCGGTAAAGGACGCCGGGATCCGTTGTGGATTGGCCTTTCTCATCCAGCAAATATCCGAGGGGGAGTTGTTGGCCTTTGTTGAAGGCGACGCGGATTTTTCCCTCGGCACAGACAGCGGTGCCGATGTCCAAGACCAGGGGGCCGCTATTGGTGGGCACTCCCAAGCAGATGGGATTGGTGCCGAGGCGAGCTTCGATGCCGCCTGGAGGGGCCATGGCTTTGCCGAAACCGTGGTTGTTGACCGTGGCGATAAAAGCCAGCTTTTGCTCGGCTGCGGCTTCCCCGTATTCTCCTAATCGCCCGATGTGGCCGCAATGACAGAGCGTTCCGGCGGCGACCCCCAACTGCTTCGCCCGGGGATAAAGCAGATCCAGAAGTTTGTGGGCTTGAACCTGACCCAAGCCCCAACCGGCATCGGCATTGACCACGGCTGGAGTTTCCCGAAGGATGGTCAAGGGTGTTCCGGGTTTGAGGCGACCGTCTTTGATGGCTCCGGCATATTGCACGATTCGAATCAAGCCATGGGAATCATGGCCGCATAAATTGGACCCGACCAAACTGGTGCTGACCGTTTTCGCATCCTCGGCGGGAACCTTGAGGGCGAGAAAAAGTTGCTCGGCAAAAGGTTGTAATCTCTGATAAGGAAAGGTCGGCACGAAGAAACCTCCAACAATACGAGCGAAATCGCTATCTTTGGGACAACTGACCCATACAATTTCAGTTAGCGATTCCCAGGGATTTTAAACAAAGAATATTAAAATGTCCTTTAAAGTTCGGACGGATAAACGGGCGACCGGCAATAGCCTCGACGGTACTTTTATCATATTGGAAGAAACCGAATCCGGCGCACGAGCTGAGATTTGGCCGGCGCACGGCTTTAACTGCATTGGTTGGCAGACCCGGCGAGACGGTAAGCCGGCGGAGATCCTTTATCAGGCCCCTACTCTCTTCGAGGAGTTTCATCCCACTCGAAGCGGCATTCCGGTTTTGTTTCCTTTTCCCAATCGCATCCGCGAGGGCAAGTTCACTTGGGATAAGCAATCTTACCGGCTCCCCTTGATCGATCCGGCCAAAAAGAATGGAATCCATGGGTTTGCTTGCCGGGTCCCCTGGCGAATTATTGATCAGGGTGCCAATCAACAAAACGCTTGGGTGACAGGTGAGTTCTGGGCACGAGAGGATGCCCCAGAGGTGCTTTCTTTGTGGCCGGCTGATCACCGGATCCGCTTGACGTATGCGTTGACCGAGAGTTGCTTGTCACTGGAGGCCATTGTTGACAATCCGGATAAGAAGATTCTCCCTTTTGGCTTGGGCTATCATCCTTTCTTCTGTTTACCGCCACCTCCAGAGGAAACACTGGTTTGGACAGGGGCAAGGAAATACTGGGAATTGTCGGACTCATTGCCCACCGGGAACCGCCTTCCTTGTGATAAGATAAGAGATTTGACAACTCCGAAGCCATATGCACAGTTGCAACTGGACGAGGTGCTGACGGATCTTCCTGAAGCGGACGACAACATCCGGGCCATAGGAAGTATCCAAGGGGGACAGGGCGGTCAACATTTGCTGCTCAATGCCTCCAACAATTTCCGGGAGTTGGTGGTATTTACTCCTCCCCATCGCGAAGCCATTTGCTTGGAACCCTATTCTTGCACGACGGACGCGATCAATTTATATGACCGGGAGATTGATTCCGGCTGGTATCTGTTGGAGCCGGGAAAGAGTTGGCAAGCCAATGTGGAATTGGCCGTTGAGTGATCCGGTAGATTGGGCACGGAGTGACAGTAAAAGTTAGATTACAAACAAAGGAATTTATGGGCCGTAAAAAACAAAAGGAACGATTGGAATTAGTCGACCTTGCGGAGGCTTTGCCGAACAAGATCCGTTCGCCGTTAGCAATCCTGATGGGACCAAGGCGCGAGGTTTGTGATTTTTTTGCCGAGCGGGGGGAACCGGGAGATGTGGTGTACCATCAGGACCTTTATCCCGCTTCGCGATTGCAGGAAGATCTGCAGGAAATGGACTCATCTGCCGAGGTCGTGATTTCAGCGGATCTGTGGGACCTGGAGCCGAAATTCCAGACTGTGATTTATCCTGTGCCGGAGCGCGGGGAACGTCAACTCAATCTGGATATGGTCGAGCAGGCATTCCATGTGTTGGCTCCGCGGGGGTCATTGATTGTGCTTTCCCCTTATGACCAGGATCAACTTTTTCCCCAGCTGCTCAAGAAAATATTTGGCAAAATCCACATTCCCAATGAAGGAAACGGGACTGTGTTCTGGAGCCAACGCCAAGGGGACCGGCCCCGGCGGCGGCATGAAGTCTATTTTCAAGTTCGCCATCCCAATGGAGAATCTTTGCGGTTCCTGTCCCGGCCGGGCGTGTTTTCTTTTGGCCGATTTGATAATGGAGCCCGCGCATTGGTGGAGACGGCGGAAATCGACCCCGGAGATCGCATCCTGGATATGGGCTGTGGATGCGGGACCAATGGGATTTATGCGGGGCTTTGCGGCGGGCCGGAGAGCGAAGTGATTTTTGTGGATAGCAATGTTCGGGCATTGGCGTTAGCCGAGGAAAATGCTCGCGCTAATGGACTGGAGAATTTCCAATGTGTCGCTTCCAGCAACCTGGAAGGCGTCGAGGAATCCTCCTTTGATGTCGTGTTGGCCAATCCCCCTTATTTTGCCGCCCACGGGATTGCCATGATGTTCCTGGATCGGGCCAGGGATTGTCTCAAACCGGGGGGAAGACTTTACCTGGTCACGAAAACTCCCAATGTGGTCGGCGAAATGGCCGCGGATGTATTTGGGGAAGTGGACGTGGTATTCCAGCGCGGCTATGCCATCTTGTATGCGGTTGCCGACAAGAATGATTGATTGAGTCGCTTATGATTCAGAATGTGGTCGTTTTGGGAGGCGGAAGTGCGGGGTTCCTGTCGGGATTGACCCTGAAGCGACTAATCCCGGATCTCTCGATAACCATCCTTCGGTCTGAAGATATTGGTATCATTGGCGTGGGTGAGGGCAGCACGCGTACGCTTCCTATTCATCTCCACGGCATACTTGGGCTGGACCCTGGAGAATTCCTCCGGCTGGCAAGACCGACGTGGAAATTAGGTTTGCGGTTTTTTTGGGGACCGAGGCCGTATTTTGACTACACCTTTTCCCCCATGGTGGATTGGCGGTTGCCGAATCTTCCCAAACCCAATGGTTTTTATTGCTTCGATGATTTTGTGCACCTGAATGTTAATTCCGCTCTCATGTCCCGGGATAAAGTCTTTGCCGGTAATCCCAATGGGGATCCCCGAATCAACAGGGATTTTAGCTACCACATCGAAAATGAGAAATTTGTCTCGTATCTTGAGACGATGGCCCAACGTGCTGGGGTTAGCATTCAGGAGGGCAAGGTTCAGGACGTTCGACAGAAGGAGGACGGCATAAAATATCTGCTGTTGGAATCCGGGGAGAAGGTTGAGGCCGATCTCTTTGTAGACTGTTCCGGGTTTCGCTCTCTTCTTTTGGGGAGGACCTTGAAGGTCCCCTACATCGATTTTGCATCCACCTTGTTTTGCAATCGGGCTCTTGTCGGCGGTTGGAAACGGACTGGTGAGCCGATCAAGCCTTATACCACGGTAGAAACGATGGACAGTGGGTGGTGTTGGCAGATTGAACTGTTGGGCCGGATTAATCGCGGTTATGTTTACTCGTCCGGCTTTATTAGCGACGAAAAAGCCGAGGAAGAATTTCGCAGGGTTAATCCCAAGATTGAATCGCCGCGTTTGTTGCGATTTCCATCCGGCAGGTATCAGGAAATGTGGGTGAAGAATGTGGTCGCTATTGGGAATGCTTCGGGCTTTGTTGAGCCTTTGGAGGCGACCGCCCTTGGGACCATTTGTGATCGTGCCCGAATCCTGGCACAGTCATTAGTGGACTGTAATCGCCGGCCGGGTCCGGCAATAAAAGCTTGTTACAACCACCATGCTGGAGGGCAATGGGAGGAAGTTCGGCAATTCTTGGGGATTCATTACAAGTTCAACACCCGCCGCGATACGCCTTTCTGGAAAGCTTGCCGGGAAGACATTGATTTAGCCGGAATGGAATTTCTGGTCGAATATTATCAGGAAAACGGGCCCTCCACTTTTTGCCGCCGCAGTGTATTGCCTAACGACTATGTATTTGGAATGGATGGTTTTCTCACATTGTTGATGGGCCAAAAGGTACCTTTTCGGAAACTCTATGAACCTTCGGAATTAGAACTGCAAACCTGGGAAGCCCATCGAGAGGCAAACCGCCGCATCGCGGACCGGGGACTATCGGTCCTGGAATCTTATGCCATTGTTGATTCTCCGCAATGGGCTTGGAATCCGGAGTTTTTCCAGAGGGTATCCTGAATGGGAGATTGCAATTTGCCGGGCCAGAAGTCCCGTCCTGGAAGTGGAGAAATCAGGAGGCCTTTTCGATTTCCTTATTCATTCCCATGGCCAAAGTGGCTCCTAGTAGGGCCATTCTGATGAACGGATCTTCCACCGTGGGAGAGAAGGTCAATTCAGTTCCCTCAAAAGTCATTTGACACGTAGCCAAATTCTCTCGGTCTGAACTTTGAAAGGTTCGGTGGATAGGAGAGGAAGAATTGGCCAGTCGAGCTTGAGGAATGCCGTTGCGATTAAAAATAACTCCCGAATGGATCATGCAAACATATTTGTTTTCGGCATCGTGAACCTCCCACGGTTTTACAAATGCCCAGGGAGCATAAAGGGACATGAGATGGGATTCATCTTCTGTTTCTAGAACATCCCATACTTGCCGGTGCAGCCAGCGAAAAATCGTCCAGGATTCAATCGTTCGGCAGCGGATAATCCCCAGGGGTTCCCGGGTTGTCAGATCGACTATTTGCCGGCAAGCCTGAACCTTATTCCCATTGGGATCGGATTTGGAAATGAAGTTGGATCCATTCGTGGAAATCCGGTCCCATTGCCAGGGACAAAGCAACAGTCCTTGTTGTTCAAGCATTGTTGTCCTCACAGTTCAACAGAAATGGCCGAAATAATGGGCATCCTGATTATACTAGCTGCCGCGCCGTGAGGGGTATTTTTGGCTGAGTCCCGAAATTGAATTTATTCTTTTGCTTACTTTGAACACTCAGCCCTTGGTTTCAAACTCATCAACCATTTCGAAGGACTGTTACCTATTCACGGGGCTCTCCTATTGCCGGGTTGCTACAGAAGACTCCAGGGCTTTTACCAATTGACTCTCCTCGTCGGGAAACACTGTCCTCAGGTCCAGGATGATTTTCCCATCCCGGATGCGGCTCATCACTGCTGGAGTTCCGGAGCGTAGGCGATAGGCAACTTGATCGTCGGATAACTTTTCGGTTTCGAGTTCCAGCACGATCGTTTTCATTTTCTCATCGGGCAAGGAACCGCCGCCGACAAAAGAATAATCTTCGGCAATCTTTACGTCTTTCAATCCCGCCATGACACGTAATTGGTTGGCCAAGTGCTCCGCTCGTGCTTTCAACGTGGAAAGCGGAGTTTCCAGCATTCTCAAGGTGGGAATCTCCTGGAGTGCTTTCTTCTCATCCAGGTAGAGCCGAAAGGTTGTTTCCAATGCAGCAAGGACCATTTTGTCAAGACGGAAGGCTCGCATGAGGGGATCTTTTTCGATCTTCTGGACCCAATCCGCTTTGCCCGCGATGATGCCCGCTTGCGGTCCGCCTAATAATTTGTCTCCGCTGAAGAGAACTAGATCGGCTCCGGCAGCGATGCTTTCCTGGACGACCGGTTCCTTTTCAAACCCATATTTGGAGAAGTCCTGCAAGGCCCCGCTGCCGACATCATCGACGACGGGTAATTGATATTTTCGGCCCAGTGAGACCAGATCGGATATCGAGACTTCCTTGGTGAAGCCGCGTATCCGAAAGTTACTGGAGTGAATCAGCATCAAGGCCCCGGTTTCCGGACCGATGGCGTTTTCATAATCGGAGAGCCGAGTAATATTCGTGGTGCCGACTTCTTTTAGTTTGGCTCCGCTGACAGACATGATCTCGGGTATGCGGAAGCTTCCGCCAATTTCGATGAGCTGTCCGCGGGAGACAATTACCTCTTTGCCCAATGCTAAGGTCCGGAGACAAATCACGGTTGCTGCTGCATTGTTATTCACGGCGGTGGCGGATTCGGCTCCGGTAATTCGGCAAACCCATTCCCGGATTGCCACCTGCCGCGAAGATCGTTTTCCGGTCTCCAGGTCCAATTCCAGGTTGAGATAACCGCTAGCCGTTTCGTAGACGGTTCGGGCAGCTTCTTCGGCTAAGGGGGATCTTCCCAAGTTGGTATGCAAGACAATCCCGGTGGCGTTTATCACCTTGCGAAGTTTGGGGCGGATTCGTTGCAAAAGACGGACTTCGACCCTTTCCGCCAAAACTTCGGGATTGCCGATGTGGTTGGTGCTGGGGTTTGCCTTGAGGATGCTTCGAACTTCAGCCAACTCATCTCGGATGGCTTCCACAACCATTGCATGCGGATGTTCGGTCACCAAGGATTGCAAGCCAGGGGTTTCCAGGATTTCATTGACGGAGGGCAAATTACGTAATGGATTATCCGCCATTTAGCTCACCCCCAACACGCGTAAATCCCCATCCCGCTTGGTCAGGCCAATCCGGTCCAAGTATTCACAAAGCGGCACCGCATATTTTCGGGTCGTTCCTAACAGATCACGAATCTCGGCAACCGTCAGGCCATTGCCTTCTTGCAACTTTTCGGTGATCCGGTTTCGCATATCTTCTTCTACTTCTCCATGCAAATAAAGGTCCTCCCCGATATGAACCAGGAATCTCTCGGCAACGCAAACCTCGAACAAGTCGCCGAGGTTGGCGGCGTTGCCCCCGGCTTGAGAATTAAAACTGCCGACGTCCGGTGGTTGAAAGCCGGCACTTTTATAGGCAGCGATGATTTTTTCCTTTAGCTTGCGTTGGTTATTACTCAGCTTCGGCTTGTGGTCTGCCCTGGCAATCCGGCGTAAGTCTCCGACCAATTTCCTTTGTTCGATCAGGCGGCTGACGGCAAAATGAACCAATGCATCATCCCCAACATAATCCAATTGTGACTGAAGCTTTTGCCGGTCCTGGGTGGCCATCAAAGGGAATTGTTCATGGAGCCGAGCCAGATTTTGCAAGATCCGCTCGTCCAGTTCCTTCAGCATATCGGCGTGCAGGAGTAATTTTCGAGCGGAACTGATTTGGATTTCTTCGAGTTTACCTTCTTCCTTTAGTTCCGCGATCAAGTGTTTGGCTTCGGCGGGTGAAGTTCCGGCTCCGCGGACAATATCCCCTTGGGAAAACCCCGAAAAGCCGCCAAACCAAGCTGTCGTCAGGGCTCGCTCCTTAACATCGCCGTCCCATAGTTTTTCAACCCGCTCCAGCATCTCCAGATGGCGGCGGCGGATTTTTTTGCCATTGGGCTGAAGGACCTGACCGCCACCCAGCGTATGTGTGGCAGAAGGATCACGGATAACAAAAGGCTGCCCCCAGACGGACATCGCCGGCTCTTCCAGAAACAATTGGGCCAAACCCCATTCTCCCGGCTTTAAGGTTTCCGCATCGAGGAGAGATACTACTCCCAGAATTTCCGCAGTACTAATGTGGAGACGAACGGAAGACCGGTGCTTAATGGCCCGTTTGGTATCACTCAAACAACCAAGGCGAACTGTCAACACCCGCGACGGTTTTAGATAGCCCGGGGTTGCTATTTCCTGTCCGCGAAACACGTCCTCGTGATGAACGCCTGCGAGATTAATGGCAGCCCGCTGTCCCCGGTGGACTTCTTCGACGGGATGGTCATGGTTCTGTAAGCCACGAACGCGAACCTTTTCCGAGCGCGGATGCCATTCCAATTCATCGCCGACTCGGAGGGTTCCACTTACTACGGAGCCGGTAATAACCGTCCCGTGCCCTTGGACTACAAACGATCGATCGATCCCTACACGGAACCATTGGTTTTCTTCGGATTGCTTGACTCGGTGACAAATGGCTTCCACTTCATCCCGTAGCTCTTGAATGCCCATACCCTTATGAGCCGAGGTGCGGACGATTTTTGCGTCGGCAAGAAAAGTGTCCTGAACCAAATCGCGGATTTCCATCTCCACCACTTCCAGGGTTTCCTCATCGACAAGATCACACTTACTCAAAGCGATCACCCCATGATGCAATCCCAGTAAACGCAGGATCTCCAGATGTTCGCGAGTTTGCGGCATGACGGAGTCATCGGCGGCAATGACCAGTAAGGCCATGTCGACCCCGGTAGCTCCGGCCAACATATTTTTGATGAAGCGTTCGTGGCCCGGAACATCCACAATTCCCAGATGGAAATCTCCCAGTTGCATGGAAGCAAAGCCAATGTCGATGGTGATTCCGCGTTTTTTCTCCTCGGGCAATCGATCGCAGTCTACTCCGGTCACAGCCTTGATGATGGATGTTTTACCATGGTCAATATGGCCGGCCGTTCCAAGAATCAAATCACGAGGCATTGGTTTTCCCCCCACAATAAACATTAACTTATTTTATCAGGTCTTCACACCTAGCTGGTATGAGGAAAAGGGGTCAGTTACATCTATAGTGCAAAGCACCTTTCGGGCCGTCCCTGCTAAATGTACCTGACCCTTTTCCTCATACCAGTTGGAGTAACGCTCTAGTCGGAAATACCCGGATTTGATTAAACTGTAGACAAAAGCAAATGAACCATTCGGAGAAATAACATGATCGGAACGGAACTGAATGTTCGCCAATTCATGGACCAGGTATGCCATGAATTGAGAAGAATCAATCCCGATGAAATAACAGAACTTGCGGATGATATTTATCAATGCTACCTAAACCGGAAATTCGTCTTCGTCTGCGGCAATGGCGGCAGCGGCTCCAATGCATCTCATTTCTGCGAAGACATGGGCAAAGGCACGTTAAAACGAAGCGATTTTGATAATCCCCACAAAGTCCGCCTGAAAATCCTCAGTCTAACTGATAACACCCCCTACATTTTGGCATGGGCTAACGATGAGGGTTTCGACCGCATCTTTGTGGAGCAGCTCAAGAATCTCGCCGGTCCGGGGGACATGCTGATTGCCATAAGCGGTTCCGGAAATAGTGCCAATGTCTTGCGAGCCATAGAATGGGCGAATGAAAACGGCATGATAACTTGGGGTTGCACGGGGTTTACCGGCGGCAAGTTAAAAGAGATCGGTCAGAAGAATTTTCATGTTCCCCTGGATGATATGGGTATCGTGGAATCGATCCACCTGACGGCATTTCATTGGATTGTGGATGATCTACACCGGCGGATATCTTTGGAACCGGGGGAGGTGGCGAAAGCATCGTAATTTTTTTTCATCGGTTCGCCGCCTTACTTCCTGCCGGCAGTGACGTGCCCTTCGTGAGGAAATGAAATGGGCAATATTGGAATCGAAGGATGCATAGCATTTTCTGCGATTACCTGAACACCATAACTCCGACTAAACCACCTGGCTTTCCAATTCGTTTTAAAAATTGAGACAATCTCCCTCTTGCTTCTTTCGGTGCAAGGTCGTTATAAGTTCCCCGCCGACTCGCCAAGCGGTAAGGAATGCAAGGATGCATTGACCATTTCAAGGAGGGAAAGAATTGGCACATCAAACCAAGCCCGTCATCGGAATAAACATGGACCTAATTGGGGCTCGCAAACATATGGCCGCTCATTTGCGCTTGGACCCCGGATACGCCGATTCGGTGATGGCCGGCGGTGGCTTGCCGGTGTTAATGCCGCCTTTAAACAAGGAACCGGAAATCAACGCCTTTCTGGAGCGGGTGGACGGAGTCATTCTAACCGGCGGCTTGGATATGGACCCCAAACGTTCCGGCAACCCGACCCATTCGGCCATCCAACCCATGGATGAGCGTCGCGAAGAAAACGACCGGTTACTGCTCAAATGCCTGTTGCGGCGAAAGTTGCCTTTGTTGGGTATTGGGTTGGGCATGCAGCAAATCAATCAGGCCCTAGGTGGAGAAATGTTCCTGCACTTGCCGGAAGAACAACCTCGGGCAATGCCTCATGATGATCCCGATACCGAAGGCCCCCACCGTCATCTCGTGATTCTGGAACCGGGAACTAGGTTGGAGGAAATCTACGGCGGCGATGAACTGCGCGTGAACAGTCATCACCATCAAGCCGTCCGCCAAGTCGGTTCTCGTTTACGGGTATCTGCTTTTGCTCCTGATGGAATTATCGAGGCGATCGAAGCTGTCGACCCGAATTGGTTCTGCATTGGAGTACAATGGCATCCAGAATCGGAATCGGCATCCGCATTAGACATGCAATTGTTTGAAGCCTTCATTCAAGCTTGCATTCGCCAAGCGGAAACCCTGCAACTAGCCGCCTAATTAATTTCTACCAAAAGTTTCCCTTTCCGATTCGGGTACTGAAATGTTCTCCTCCGACCAAACACCTTACCAGCGAAATTCCACCAAGCGTTTGTTCATCGGCTTGTCCTCAGGGTCCACCGTGGATGGTGTGGATGCAGCCTTGGTGGAAGTAGAGGGGATTGGGTTGGAAATGGAAATGAACCTGGTTCAATCCTTTCATCAACCTTATCCGAACGATCTCCGCAACCTGATCTTACAATCGGGATTAGAACCAAAAACGTCTTCTCTAAAACATGTCAGCCTCCTGCATCGGCTCTTGGGAGAAGCCTTTTCCGTGGCCGCCATTCAGGTTGCCGACCAGGCAGGAGTCCCCTTGCCCGGCATCCAGAGCATCGGCTGTGCGGGCCATACCGTTTGGCACGAGCCAGATAGCCGCTATCCTTCTTCGTTGACCTTGGGTATGGCGACAGTCATCGCTGAAAAAACCGGCGTTACTACAGTTACCGATTTTCGGACCCGGGACCTGGTCCTTGGCGGTCAAGGTTTGCCGCTTACCTCGATCATCGATTATTTGTTGTTTCATAACTTCGATGAAGACCGCGTGTTGGTTAATCTTGGCGGAATTGCCTCCTTGGTTTACATCCCGAAAAACAACAACCTGCGTTCGGTTTTGGGATTTCAGGCAGGACCTTGCAATTCGTTATTGGATGGATTTATCTCCAAACTCACCGGCGGCCGAGAAGCCTACGATGCTTGGGGAAAACATGCGGTCCAGGGAAGATGCCAGGAATCCTTGTTGCAGCGCTGGTTGGCCTTGCCGTTCTTCCAAAGAAAACCACCGAAGAGTTTGCCCCTTCTGGAATTCGGTGAGGAGTTTATCCAGCAAGCCTTGAAACAAGCCCAGACAAATCGGTGGTCAGTCAACGACCTGCTTTGCACTGCTTCACATCTGGTGGCATCCGGAATCGTGATGGCGATCCGGAGATTCTTGCCTAGAAAACCCGATCGTCTTCTCCTGGGAGGCGGCGGAGTGCAAAATGGTTTTCTCTGGCAGTTGCTGGAACAGCAGATGGACGGGATTCCCTTGCAGAAAATCGATGAGCTGGGAATTCCGAACCGGGCTCGCAAAGCAGTAGGCTACGGTGGATTAGCGGCCCTGTTGCAGGATTGTGTGCCCGCGAATTTAATGGCGGTGACCGGTGCTAGCGGGAGCCGCTTGTTGGGCACGCTGACACCGGGTGCACCGGGAAATTGGGCTCGCTATGTTGCTTGGATGAGTTCTCAAACTGCCGCGTTGGCGGCTGCTTGATGAATTGATTTTGGAGTTTCTTTGCCAAACCTTTTTTCCCCTAAAATATTGCCTTACAAACCTTTTTCACCTCATCTTATTTTGCTTCCCCTAAGGCATAAAGATTCTCACCGGTCCGAAGGTAAATTTTGTTGTCCACCAAAGCCGGGGTAGCCCGAATGATCTCCTTGAAATCTACTTGCGCTAAAATCTCGAACTTGTCGCTCGCCTTGATCACGGTGACCAATCCTTCATCGGAACAAAAGTAAACCTTCCCGTCCCCGGCAACCGGCGAAGCATAGTATAGACCGCCGCGGCCAATTCGTGTGCGCGGAAATACCGGCTCTCCGGTTTTCGCATTGACGCAGGTGAGAACACCTCCGTTGCGGACCATGTATACTCGCCCCCGGTAGTACAAAGGAGATGGCACCTCCGGCACACCTCGTTTTACCTTCCAGGCAATATGCGTTTCCTTGATATTCCTCGTTCCCCCGGGCCGAATCGCCAATAATGAATTTGTGAACGGTTGCGTGAGCATCGCTCTCCACTCTTTTTCGTCAACGTAGTTGTTGTCGTCCGCGTCATACAGCCAGAACATCATGTGCAAACGAAGATCCCCGACTCCTTCTTTGCCGCCGCGGCTAAAGATAAGCCGATCGCGGGGAAATTCGTTACGGGCCATTTTCTTGTCCTTGTTGGCGTCGTCCTTGGTCAACTCCTCCCAACTCGGTAGCTTCATCCGCATGTCCGGGTCCCCACCGGGCAAATGGCTGGCCACAAAGAGGAGACCATCACCTATAGCGGGACTGGAAGCCACCTCCGGGGAGAGTCCGGGAATCCACCAGCGTTTTTCTCCGTCCTTCAAATCAAAGGCCAATAGCCCACCTTTGCCGGGGATGATGACCTCTTTGGTTCCTTGGTTCTCCCAGATAAACGGAGTCGGATAATTCGACGGAAACGGATTGCCTTTGGTAGTCCATAACACCCTCCCATCAGCCTTATTGAAAGCCATCAAATGGAGATCTTTTCCTTGAGCATTGAGTAAGACAATATTTCCGGCTACTACGGGAGAAGTTCCTGCTCCAAAAATCGTTCGGGGAGTCGGCAGAGGCTGTTTCCAAATCTCTTTGCCGTCGAAGTCATAACATATCAATCCATAAGAGCCGAAATAGGAATACACATACTTTCCGTCCGCCGCGGGTGTCGACGAGGCAGGACTGTTGACTTTGTTCACACGCTCGATTTTCGTTGCCGGAGCCGTTCGCCGCCAACGGATCTTTCCGGATTGCCGATCCAGGCAAATGGTTTCCAGCTTTTTCCCTTCTGGTTGATAGCTCGTGAGAAAGATTGCATCTCCCCAAATACAGGGCGAGGAATGCCCCTCCGGAAGTGGCATTTTCCACAACACATTTTTCTTAGGACCAAACTCGACCGGATACTTTTCCCCTTCCGGAGCAACCGCTTTGCCATTAAGCCCCCGGAATTGCGGCCAGCGGATGGTTTCTTGTGCTATTAGGAGATTGCAACTCAACGTGGCAAAGAGCCAGGACAACAAAAGCGATCGCATTCTATATACCCTTTGGAAAAAAGTAAGACTTCAATGTAGCTTCCCAGAGTATAACAATTTGCCGGCGATCTTCACGCGAGTTTCCACCAGGGGTGAGAAGGCAAATCTATTTTTCCTCCTTTTCCCAACACAAACTGGATCACTTCACAGGTTCAGGCATTTCAATTTGCCATCCTAAAGCAAAAAGGTAATATCAGGGGGTAATCGAAATGAATGAGTCCTTTTTCGAATCGAGAACAAAATGAGTTATCGTTTCTTTGCAAAAATATTTCTTCTCGGGTTTTGTATTCATTTACTAACGGCCACGGAGGCCGTTGCTCAGCATCGCACATCCAAAAAACCAAACATACTGCTTATTTTTGCTGACGACCTCGGCTATGGGGAATTGGGATGTCAGGGCAACAAACAAATTCCTACTCCCAACATCGATTCCATCGCCAAGAAGGGCATCCGCTTTACCAATGGTTACGTATCGGCGCCGTATTGTTGTCCCTCCCGAGCCGGACTGATGACCGGGCGCTATCAAACCCGATTTGGTCATGAGTTAAATGCGGTCGGTGCCCAAAATCTGGATCCCAATATCGGCCTGCCAACCACTGAGCTGACCCTTGCAGACTACCTGAAGGATGCGGGCTATGTCACCGGTCTCATCGGCAAGTGGCACCTCGGCGGAACCCCAAAGTACCATCCGCAACAACGAGGCTATGACGAATTCTATGGCTTTCTCCATGAGGGTCATTTTTTTGTCCCGCCGCCTTACCGGGGAGTAACCTCCCGTCTCCGCCCCAACGAACCGCCTTATGACAAGGCAAACTCAATCCTTCGCGGCACCAAAAAGATAATCGAGCCGGATTATTTGACGGATGCCCTGACCCGCGAAGCCGTTTCGTTTCTGGAACGCCATCAAAAGAAACCTTTTTTCCTCTACTTGTCTTACAACGCAGTGCACAGCCCTATGCAGGCCCCGCACAAATATTTGGATCAGTTCAATTACATCAAAAGCAGCCACCGCCGCCTTTTCGCCGGCATGCTCAAATCCATGGACGAGAGTATTGGAATGGTCCTCGGCAAATTGCGGGAGTTGGACTTGGAAGAAGATACTTTGATCATTTTCCTCAGCGACAATGGTGGTCCCACTGCCGAGCTGACCTCCAGCAACCTACCTCTACGCGGGGGAAAAGGACAACTCTGGGAAGGAGGCGTGCGAATTCCCTTCATGATCATGTGGAATGGTCACTTACCGGCGGGGAGAGTGTATCATCACCCTGTGATCTCGTTGGACATTGTCCCAACTGCGGTCGGTGTGGCGGGAGGGAAGTTGCCCAAGGACAAGAAATTCGATGGTGTGAATTTGCTCCCCTTCCTGAAAAGAACAACCAAGAAGGCGCCTCATGAAATTCTTTTTTGGCGGTATGGCCCCAATATTGCCTTGCGAAAAGGCTCCTGGAAACTGGTCAAACAACGTCAGCGGGGCCAAAGGCAACCCACCACCTTCCAGCTATTCGATCTGGCCAAGGATATCGGAGAAACGAAGGTTCTTTCACAACAGC
>CAZPPD010000032.1:0-15627 GCA_964588185.1 uncultured Alcaligenaceae bacterium
GGAAGGGATTATCCCTGCCCTGGAAACCGCCCATGCCATCGCCTATTTGGATACCCTCTGTCCCCAACTGAGCGGCACACCTCGCATCGTGATCAATTGCTCCGGGCGGGGAGATAAGGATTGTTTTGAAGTTGCTCGCCTTCATGGAGAGGATATTGAATAGATGTTGGCAGAGAAATTGCCACTTCGCAAATCCCCAGTTATGATTGAATAAGCTTCGGTTCATCCTTTCAAGGATCCAGCAAATGAAAAACCAAATTCTATTTTCTTGGGGAATTCTCCTATCTGTTGGCTGCATTCTTCCCTTTTCGGCATCGGCCAACGCGCAAAGTAAATTCCAACTGGATTTCCACGAACCGGAGCGAACCACCAAATATATCGAAGGTAAGTCAGTCACGCTAATCACTATTAAGTTCACCATTACTGAAAAAGGTGAAGATGTAACCGACGTGGATTCCAACTACAAAGTCGTGGTCCTGGAGGAAGGCAAAAAGCTAGGGGAAGTTCCTCTACCCCGGCCAACGATTCAGGAAAAGCTATTTGTCTTTCTTGGCGTCGATACCAGCGGCAGTATGGCCGAACAGAACAAAATGGTGCAAGCTCGAGAGGCTGCCGAAGCTTTTTTTGGTGAACTGCCGGGTCCGGCAAAGGCCGGTTTGATTCTCTTTAATGAGAAGATCCGGGATTTTAAGTCCTTGAAGGAGAAGCGGGAAATCTTAATCAAGGCAATCAATGAAACGGAACCGGAGGGGGGAACGGCTTATCTCGATGCTTGTATGAAAGCAATCGAACGTTTGGAAAAGAAGGAAAACGAGAAAGGAGACCGGGCCATCGTCCTGATGACGGACGGTTTGGATTTGAACAGCCAAGCAACGTTGGAACAGGTCGTTGCACGAGCCAAGAAAGCCA
Organism: uncultured Alcaligenaceae bacterium; assembly: GCA_964588185.1. Taxonomy (GTDB): domain Bacteria; phylum Planctomycetota; class Planctomycetia; order Gemmatales; family Gemmataceae; genus CAZPPD01. Next base: position 910 of record CAZPPD010000032.1, read on the forward strand.
AAGTTCGTATCTACCCTGTTGGATTGGGCACTCCCGGGAAGGGGGAAAAGGTAACCAGCATTATGGTTTTGGATACCAGCGGCAGCATGGAACAACCGGCCGATGATAAAGATCAGGTATCCAAGTTGGTTGCCCTGCAGCGAGCGGCCAAGCGTTTCATCCAAACCATGCCTGCCACCAAACAGGTCCGCTCCACGGTTTTGGAGTTCAGCGACCGCATTAAAATTCCGTCATCGTTTACCAGCAACCAAGAATCTCTGATCAGGCGAATAGGGCGATTGCGAGCCAAAGGGGAAACCTCCCTTTTTGATGCAACCTACACCGCCATCGCCGCTATCGAAGCCGATGGAACTCCAAGCAAAAAAGCGGTAATCGCCTTATCCGACGGAATCGACAATTCCAGCCGCCGGCGCGTAGAAGAAGTAATCGCCCGGGCCAAGGAAGCCGAAATTCCTTTGTACATGTTGGGCTTTGGCCGGGCCGGAGAACTGGATGAAGAAGTAATGAAACGAATGGCCCAAGAGTCGGGATCCAAAAACCGGTCCGGCCGTTACTTTCATGCCGAAAATGAAAGCAAGCTACTGCAAATCTTCGAAAGTCTTTCCGCGGTTATTCATGATGATGGGATTGATGAAAAGGCACTGAAATATCTGGCTAAAGAAACCGGTGGAAATTATTTTCCGGCAAAAGACATCAAGAAGCTGAAATTTATTCTCAAAACCGTCACCAAGAAAATTCAACGCAAAGAATATGTAGTATCTTTTCCCAGCCGATTTCAACGGGCTGATGGATTGGGGCGAAAAATTGAGATCAAACTGCTCAAATCCGATGGACAGATTGTCGGCAGCTCTGATAATCCTGACTACCAGGTGGTCGAGGAAATGCAAAAAGCGGTCCAAAGCCGTGGATTAGTCCTCGCTCAAATGAGCCCGGTGATTTACCTTGGGATTCTCTCCGTGTTGGGTTTATTGCTGGCAATTCCCGCCAGTTTTCATTGGCTGACCAAAAGCTCCGTGAAAAGATAAGAATATCCTCCCCGATCCACCGGATTTAATTGGTGGGGTCAATTCATTTCCTTATAATTTCTTTTCGAGAAAAACCCAATTTGGCCTACCAATGGAGACCCTCAATGGCAGATTTTACCTTCGCCGACATAGCCAAAATGATTGATCACTCCCTTCTGAAACAGGAAATGACCGATGCGGATCTGGAAGCGGGTTGTCAACTGGCCAAGGAGTATAATGTTGCCTCGGTTTGCATCAAACCTTACGCCGTGCCGATGGCAGCCAAATGGCTGGCAGGATCCACAGTTGCGGTTGGGACCACAATTGGATTTCCTCACGGCGGCCATGTGACCCGCATAAAAGTCGCCGAAGCGGAGCAAGCTATGCATGATGGAGCCACCGAATTAGATATGGTAGTCAACATCGGCAAAGTTCTGAGCAAAGAATGGTCTTATGTTGCCGATGACATCAGGGCAGTCGTCGAAGCCGCTCACCAGAACAAAGCCTTGGTAAAAGTAATCTTTGAGAATTGCTTCCTGGAAAATGAACACAAGGAACAACTCTGTCGAATCTGCGGCGAGGTGAATGCCGATTTCGTCAAGACCTCCACGGGATATGGGTCGACCGGAGCGACGGATGAAGATCTCCGCTTAATGCGAAAGTTTTCCCCCTCGCACGTTCAGGTCAAAGCGGCAGGAGGCGTCCGCAGTTACGATCGTTTACTTGCTGTCCGGGAGATTGGCGTGACTAGAGTTGGGGCGACGGCAACCAAAGTTATTTTGGACGATTGCAAAGCCAAAATGGGGGGATCTTGATTCGGCATATTTTATCTTGGTGGGAACCAGGTTCTTTCCGTTCCCCCCAACATTGTTCCGTTTTTGAGAAAGATGCGCATTTTTTAAAATTCAGATTCCAAAACACCAATGAAGCTATTTATCATAAATAGTGTTCATTGATTCTCGTCCATTTCATCCTTGTTTACTAAAAGGTTTTTCCATGATGGTTTCCGTCCTCATCATGGCGGTGCTTTTGCCAATGATGTTGGCTGTTGCTTTTCTGCTCGGCAGGCATTTTCATCGGCGGCAATATCTGCGGGAACAATTATCCGTAGTCAGTCGCCAACACATTGACTTGTTTCAAGGCGGTCAGCTCAATGAAGCGCTGGTCGAATCCACCAAGAAACGCTTCCAAGATATGTTGGAGCGTGGTGAAATCGCCGAAGTGGAGGCAAGCCTGAGACCGGGAGTGCAATATGTCGTCCAGGTGCGGGCCTTAACGGAAATCGGGACCAAGGATGTCGGCGAAATCCTCGAACGCCAACTGCAACGGCGACTGAGTGAGGATCAGCTCGAACAATCATGGTATTGGATTGACGTTGCCAACGGCTTGCGGAATATCAATCGCCAGGAAAGCTTGCCGCACTTATTACGCTGCGCGGACTCCGCCGGCGATGTGCCCCTAGGTCATTATTTCGCTGCGGAAACCGTTTGTTTTCTGGGGTTTGCCGGCTACATTACGCAATTTGATTCACCTCTGGGGAAGGCGGCACTTCGCGTTCTCCACCGGGCCTTGGAAGGATTGCGACAAGGTGTTCCACCCCATATTATTTCCGAAGGCCGCCTCGGAGAAGTGATCGAGAAGCTATGGGATGAGCGTCCGGAAAGGGTGAACCCTCTGCTGGTTCGTGTTCTTGTCGAGGTGATGCGGACTATCCGCCGCATTCCGCATGCCCAAGCGGTTTTCGCCTCGGAAGGAATTGAACAGGAATCCTTTGAATGGCAAACCTCGCGTTTGATTGTCTTGGAACAAGTTATTGGGGATTACTTGGAAGAGGCTCCGGAACAGCTTTGCTTGGATTTGGTAAAGGCAGATTCGAAAGACTATGGAGATTATTTATTAGCTTTGACCGATCTGCGTGCCGAAACCGCTCCCATTGCTATTCCCTTGTTGAAAAAAGAGCCTTGTCCGGTTCCCGAACTGATGGTGGAGTCTTTGACCTGGTCCAAATTCCCTTCTGCCGGCTCTTTGCTTCGGGATTGGATTCGCCGCAAAGTTCCCCAAGCTAAACGGCAAAAACACAAACGAAACTCGATCATGTCCCGCCCAAGCCCGATCCCTTTGGATGTTCCCTATCGAGCTCTTTTGCAGGCTCTCCGCGGTCATCCCTCTGAAGAGACTGAGGAGTTATTGCTGTCGGCTACTCAAGATCCGGACCCGGTATTCCGAATTGCAGCGTTTGGCAGCTTGGGATGGTGGGAACCGGTTGATTCCGAAGCCACTCAGGATGCATTGAACGAGGGGCGCCGGGACCAAATCTCAGAAGTTCGCCAAACTGCACGGGCAGCCCTGGCTCGCCTGGGCGAACGGCAAGCATTGCAATGGTTTCGCCACGCCCTTACCAGTGAAAATTCCTATCAGGTCCACGAAGCTATTCAATTGGTTGCCACGGAAGGTTTAACACTTTTGTGGCCTGATTTGGATCGTTTAGCGGACGCCGAAAACCCTGATGTTGCCCACCACGCCCGCGAGGCCTTGGAGCGTTTGGCGGAAGAGATGGATCAGAGGAAAAGTTAGGAAAGCTGGCCCCTTTGTCTCCGCAACAATGATTCCCACTTCTGTTTGGAATTATTCACGCCGGTTTTCTACTCCAATATTAACGGGCTCATTAACCCCAATCCAAAAGCGTTTGCGAGGAATGCGATAATGGAGCGGATTTTCAAACCAACGATCCTGTGGGTACTCCTGGTTGGGGTGCTATTCGAATCTTCAACTGCAAATGCTTTCGATAACATTAATCCTCACCCCGAAGTTGTGGTTTATGGCGGAACTCCTGCCGGAATTGCTGCTGCCATTGCTGCCGGACAATCAGGTCATCAAGTATTGCTGGTGGAACCTTATTCCTGGGTCGGAGGCATGGTGACCAATGGATTGAGCCACACCGATTTTCGAACGTTTGAAGGTTTAACCGGGACGTTCTTGAAATTCACCAAAAGAGTCAAAGCTCACTACGCTCAGAAACATGGTCCGGATTCACCTCAAGCAAGGGGATGCTTTCGGGGAACTCATGGAGAACCGCACGTAAATCTGCAAGTGTTCCGGGAGATGCTGGCGGAACACAAAACCATTCAGGTTCGCAAGCAATTCCGACTGATTGGAGTTTCCCGCCAGAAGAATCGCATTGTGTCGGCGGTTTTCGAATCGGATGGAACCAAAGGAACCATTCATGCGAAGTTTTGGATCGATGCCACATATGAAGGCGACCTGATGGCCATGGCAAAAGTCCCTTTTCAGGTACGCCGGGAAAGCCGGGAACAATACGGTGAGTCCTTAGCTCCGGAAAAAGCCGACAAACAAGTGCAGGGGTACAATTTTCGCTTGATTATGACTCCGGACCCAAACCGGCGAGTGAAACCTGCTGCCCCACCGGGGTATCGCCGGGAAGAATTCCTGCCATTGCTTGAGCTTTATAAGACCGGCAAGTTGAAAACAGTATTCTGCTATCCACGTGGCGGAATTTACAAAGCCCAGAAACCCACGCTTCCCAATAAAGTTTACGACATCAATGATGTTTCGCATGGGGCGGTGCGATTGTCGTTACCCCAGATAAACGACGCTTGGCCGGATGGAACCCCAGAGACTCGTAAGAAGATATTTGCCGAGCACCTACGCCACAATCTGGGAATCCTTTACTTCTTGCAGAACGACAAGGCCGTTCCCGATAAGATTCGCCGCCAAGCATTGCCGTGGGGATTATGCAAAATTGAATTCCCAACCAACAACCATCTGCCGGAACAACTGTATGTCCGCGAAGCTCGCCGGATGGTTGGGATGAAAACGTTTACCCAACAAAACACGGTTTATGCCAAGAGGGATGCCCGCAGCATTTTCCAACCCGACTCGATAGGCATTGGAGATTATGGCCCAAATTGCCACGGCACCGCGCATGAAGGGCCTCGTTTTGGTGGCCGGCATGTGGGTGAGTTTTACAAATCCGTTGCTCCATACCAAATTCCTTATGGCGTCCTCATCCCCAAAAACTGCGACAATCTTTTGGTGCCGGTAGCCTGCTCGTCTTCGCATGTTGGTTTTTGTGCGATACGACTGGAGCCGATTTGGACGGGATTGGGTCAAGCATCGGGATTTGCCGCGAGTGTGGCTCTGAAAGAAAAAGTGGCGGCGGCGAAGGTTTCGGTTCCCAAAGTACAAAAGCTGCTCCACACCAATGGAGCGGCCACGATTTATGTCAGTGATGTACTCCCGGATTCCCCGGACTTTGCAACTGTTCAATGGTGGGGTTCCAAAGGCGGCTTGCATGGTTTGGCTCCGACACCGAAACGGTTGGGACAAAGGGGAAAACATATTGTCGGTCAATATTTCAAGGCTTATCCGGGGCAAGCAGTGGAACTGAAAAAACCATTGGATCAGAAACTTAAGAAACGATGGTTAGCCTTAGCCCAGCGACTGGGGTTGCCAAAATCTGCATTCGGAAAGAACATCCGGACGCGTGGTGAGTTTATTTCGTTTGCTGCCAATCTTTATCACCACAAGCAAGGCAAATGATTTCCGACGTGCAAGGAGAATCCGAATGCTATGGCAGGCTTGGGTGGTGATTGGAATCCTAATCCTGGTTTTGTATCTGCTAAGTTTCACCCGCATCGGCCCCGACCTGATAATGATCGGAGCTCTCACCTTACTTTTGGTTACCGGAATATCTCAGCCCGCCGATGCTTTGATCGGCTTTGCCAATGAGGGTGTTCTGGCGGTTGCGGTCTTGTTTGTGGTGGTTGCCGGGCTGCGAAAAACCGGGGCCATCAGTTTGCTTGGCCGGTTTATTCAGGGAAAACCCAAATCCCTGGTGCAAGCCCAAGCCCGAGTCATGTTGCCCACGGCTTTCCTCAGTGCCTTTGTCAATAACACTCCCGTTGTGGCTTTGATGATGCCCGCCGTAAACGACTGGGCCAAGAAGAACCGCCTGTCTCCTGCAAAACTAATGATCCCCTTGAGTTACGCAAGTATTCTTGGGGGCATTTGCACCCTCATTGGCACCAGTACCAACTTAGTGGTCAATGGTCTGCTGAAGAGTCAAACTCAGCACGATGGAATTGGTCTTTTTGACTTGGCTTGGGTGGGAATCCCCTGCGCATTAGCAGGCTTGATTTACCTTCTGTTTTTCGGACGGTTCCTGCCGGACCGCCACAGAGCTATATCCGATTTAGATGATCCACGAGAATATACGGTGGAGATGGTGGTAGAGCCGGGCAGTTCCTTGGTCGGAAAATCCATCGATGAAGCAGAACTCCGCCAACTCCCGGGACTCTTTCTGGTGGAGATTGACCGCCAAGGAGAGGTGTTGCAAGCGGTGGCACCTTCGGAAAAACTCCAGGGAAATGATCAGCTCATTTTTGCCGGTATCGTGGAATCGGTCGTAGACCTGCAAACCATCCGTGGCCTCCGCCCCGCCACCGACCAGGTGTTTAAGCTTAACTCTCCCCGAACCCACCGCTGCCTCTTGGAAGCCGTGGTATCCAACTCTTGCCCTCTAGTGGGAAAAACCATTCGGGAAGGAAGGTTCCGGACTTATTACAACGCAGCTGTAATTGCCGTCTGCCGCAATGGAGTTCGGCTCAGACAAAAAATTGGCGACATTATTTTGGAGGCAGGGGACACCTTATTGTTGGAAGCGGGCACTCAGTTCCTAGAACAGCAACGAAATTCCCGGGATTTCTTTCTGGTCAGCATGATCGAAGATTCTTCTCCTCCCCGCCACGAACGGATGTGGATCGCGTTGGCTATCCTCGCCGGCATGGTTGCCTCTGTGGCTTTAGGACTGCTGAACCTGCTCGCGGCAGCCCTGTTGGCAGCCGTCTTGATGATACTAACGCGCTGTTGCCGTGGAACAGATGCCCGCCGGAGTATTGATATCCAACTGTTGGTAACCATGGCCGGTTCCTTTGGCATCGGCAGAGCATTACAAACCAGCGGGGCCGATGCCATCCTCGCCAGCTCCTTGCTTGGCTTAGGCGGAGAAAGCCCATGGCTAATTCTGACGATTATCTTTGCCATAACTACCCTGTTTACCGAATCCATCTCCAACAACACCGCAGCACTTTTGGTATTCCCCATCGCTTTGCGGGCAGCCACTTCTTTAGGGGTTTCCATCATGCCCTTTGTGATCATTATCATGATCGCGGCATCTTGTGGGTTTGCCACACCCATTGGCTATCAAACCAATCTGATGGTGTATGGACCGGGAAGGTATCGTTTTTCCGATTTCCTTTGGTTCGGGGGGCCACTGAAAATGGTGGTTGGTGCAATTGCTATTCTGTTAACCCCATAGATTTGGCCGTTTGATGGGAGTTGAGAGAAAAAAAGCCTGCAAGCTGAATGCAGGCTTTTAATGAGAATGGTTCGATCACTATTTTGATATATCCATTTCTATATCGGACAGGTCGAGGTCTTTGCCGTCATCCTTGGAATCATCCACTTTATCCCAGCTGTTATGCATGTCCCGTGCGACCGACTCTCCATACATCTCGATTTCACGCTGACAGGAAACACAAGTGGTACTAAAAGGCAAAGCGTTTAAGCGAGCAACAGGGATTTTCTTTTGGCACATTTCGCAAAGGCCATACGTTCCTTGTTTAAGCCGAGCCAAAGCTCGCTCAATCTGAAACAGTTCGCGGGATTCCAACTGTGCCAGCTGAGAGGTAATTTCCTCACTCCCGGAATCAAAAGCCAAATCGGCGCTATCGCCGGTCGAATCACCACCTCCGGAACCCATCAACTCGTCGAGTTCTCCTCCGAGGCGTCTTCGTAATTCGTCGCGGCGCGCCATGAGGGAGTTGTGCAAGCGAAAGAGAGCATCTCTTCGAGACATGGCTCACCACCTTTCTTTAGATGAAAAAAACAAATCAATCGATAATTCTTACATAGCAATATAGGTGCCATCGGTTTGAAAAAGCAAATCTTGCCGTGAATTATTCACAAATAAATGGAAAACATGGAGTTACAACTTTAGTTATTTTTTTGCTGGTAGGTGTTTTCTTTAGGACACTTGTTACTAGGGCTACTCAACTGGCAGCAATGCGGGAAGATGTGTGCCAAGATCAAACACCTGATTTTTCCAGGTTGCGAAAGTATAACCGACAAAAATTAAGGTTGTCGGCAAAATCAAATAAAAACTTGAAAGAATTTCCAATTTTTATTGCTAAAAGATGCACACCTAATTTGCCCGGTATACAACGTGTGGAATGACATTCCCGAAAAATTCCATTGCTAGTTAAACGGGGATATTTGACTGGCTTGCGCCGCTTATTAAGTGAATGGAAAAGTTTTATTTCGGCATGGATTTAATACAGGCTACTTTCAAGATTTAGAAGTCCCTAAACAATCTGGAAATGGATCCTAAGTAATGAGAAAAAATTAAAATTCTATTCTTGAGAATTGGCTTTGACGGTTACTCGAATTAGACGAGCAGTTTCCCCTTTATTACATAGAAAGACAAAAACCATGAAAGTCGGCTTTTCAAAACGCCATTGTTCGAGGTAGCGGCGAAAAAGGAACTGCCGGTTTATGGAGATCGATTTCCCAAAAGCTTCCGCCACAGCCGCCTTGCTCATTCCTATTTTTTCGGCTGTTCGACTTAACCTCCTTCCCAACGCCTTTAATTCATTTGCCGGTAACTCCTTTCCCTTCTCTTGCAAAATCATTCTCACTTGCTCACGAAGCGATTGAGCTTGGGGCGGGCCGGCAAGTGAAGACAACAACAGAAGTTGAACCGGATCATTGTCTGCCTCTTGGATTCGTTTCTCGATTTCACCGGGAGAAAATTTTATTTCCTGACCAAAAGCAATCTGTCCGCAGGAAAACAGAAAAACCAACGGCAAGAATTCGCCTCGCATTCGGGGGCGAGGAAAAGTCTTGGCAAACCGCTTGATTCCCAAAGTTGAAAAGCTTACCATCCAACTATTTAACCTCTTCCTTAATTCATATTGAAACAACCCAACCGGTAATTTTAACATTTCCATCAAAATAGATTATCTCCGATTTTTTGGGAGAATCATTCGAAACCAAGGGGAAATTCAACTCATGAGGAAATCGCAATTCCTAAATATAGCTTCGGCTGCCTGCTTGGGTATTCTCATCTCCCAAATTACTTATGGTCAGCCTGCAGAAAACCCATCTTCGCAGGAGATTATTAAAAAGGGCAAAGCTGCCACTGCCTTCCTGGAATTTAGTCCCTTTGGGCGATGCGCGGCCTTCTGCGTGGACAAATCCGGCATCTTTATCACCAACGGGCAATACTTTCGCAATCAAAAGGGCACCAACTACCGGTTGATCATTAATCCCGGCACTGACAAACAGAAAATTGTTCCGGCCAAGGTGCTCCTGCATAACGCAAGTTCAACCAAGAATTTTGCCGTCCTTAAAGCAACTGAAGGCGGTCCCTTCAACGCCTTGCCTTTCGAGCCGGTGAAAACGATTTCAACCGGCCGAAGAATTTACTCCTTCAGCTTTCCCTACGGTTCCCGTGAAGTGGGAAAGAAATTTCCAAAGGTAGTCCACAGTGTAGGAATCATCAGCAATGTGTACTCCAATTCCAATAAGATTTATCGGTTTCGCATCCAAGGGTACCCCGGATATGTCGGCGGCCCGGTCCTCGATCAATCCGGCAATGTGATCGGCATTACCAGCAGCAACACTTCATCGACATCCGGTTATGCAATGGCCGGTGAGCCCATTCGCAAAGCAGTATTTGAACCAGTGATCTCCTTTAAGGTTCCCAAAATCACCGAAGCCAACCGGGAAAGCCCCATGGACTTTGCCGTTAATGCCTTCCAGCCGGTTCCCAGATCATCCAAAGAGCCTTTGGAAGTCAGTTTGATCATTCAAACGTTCGCCAAGACCAGAAAATTCGCCATGGCCAGAGACCCGGATGGCAAAACCTACCGTGTTAAGGCAACCCCCGTTCCCTTGGCAGTCCTGGAAGCTCCATTGCAGGTCACTTTAAAATTCGAGGATGGAACCATAAAAGGACTCACCAAGAATCGCACTTTTAAGGTCGGATTAAATACCGTCCGCCTGAGCGATGTCGTCAAAATGCGGCTGGGGGATCTTACCCAAGCAACTCTCGAGAGCGGCGGTTACGTCCAAGGAAAACTTTCTTCTCTGTCGCGAATGCGGGTAAAAGTTGGGGGGTTCTCCCTTAATGTCGACGTTAGCAAAGCCGAGGAAATAGAGATCCTGGCTCCCCAACGAAAACTCACCATTGACTTCACTGTTGTGGTCCGCCAAGGAGACAAGGAAGTGGGCAGGAAAAAAGTCGGCTTCGGCGGAGACACTCTTGATACAAAAGGATTTATCGCCCGAGGCCAGTCCAAAACCTACAATGTTTTTCTCCGAGCCGGTGTCACCTACCAAATCGATCAAATGAGTTCCAACTTCGATTGTTTTTTAAGGCTAAAGGATTCAACCGGTAGGCAACTAACCGCCAATGACGACGGAGGAGTCGGTCTGAATTCTCGGATCACTTACCGGCCCACTAAAAGCGGCAACTATCAGATTGTCGCGGGAAGTCTGGGCAATTCGGGAACCGGAAATTACACCCTTAAACTTGTCCGCAAAAGTGGAAATTAAAGATCCACTATCCTCATGGCTGATATTAGAGAAGTAACGCCCCACTTCTCCGCATGAGGATGCACCATGCCTACCGATTTAGCTCGCCAATTTCATGACCTCCAAGACGACATTAAAGCCTTCCATCATTACGGACAAGCCGAACGGGGGTTATCCGAAAATACCGTTCGTGCCTACCAGCGCGATTTGGACCGCTATGCCGGTTGGGTGGCCGGGGGCGGAGTCAAAAACTACTTGCTGCCAACCATTTCGGAACTGACGCTCTTCATCAGTTTCATGCGTGATGAAAAGCTGGCCCCGCCGACGATTGCCCGCCACTTGGTTGCCTTGAAAATGTTCTACCGCTTCCTCCGCTTGGAAGAACGGGTGGAGAAGAACACCGTCGAGTTGCTCAGCTCTCCCAAGTTATGGGAACGCATTCCGCAAGTCCTCAGTCCCGAAAGCGTCGAGAAATTGTTGCAATCTCCTTTGCCCACGGATCGCTTTTTCCTGCGGGATAAGGCATTGCTGGAAACCCTCTATGCCACCGGAAGCCGCGCTTCGGAAGTCGTGAACTTGACCCAACCGGATTTATTCCTTGATTCGGGGTTCTGCAAATGCACCGGCAAAGGCAACAAACAGCGGGTCGTGCCGTTGGGCCAACCAGCGATCAAGGCAATCCGGCAATATCTGGATGAGTTCCGGCCAAAATTGATCCGAGCCGTTCCCGACGCCATCACCCTCTTCGTAAGCCGGGGTGGAAAACCACTTACCCGAGAAATGTTGTGGATCCTGGTGAAGAAATACGTCAAACGAGCAGGACTCAATCCCAAAGTCAGCCCCCATACCTTGCGGCACAGCTTTGCCACGCATTTACTATCCGGAGGAGCCGACCTGCGCACCGTCCAGGAACTTTTGGGCCATGCAAACATTCGCACCACGCAACAATACACCCACGTAGACCGCGACCGCCTCAAGTCCATTCACAAGCAATTCCACCCCCGGGGATAAACCGCCTCCACCCGCTGCAATCCCAGCCAATAATCTCTTTATTCTCCTTGCGATTCCCCGCAAACTCTGCGGTTAAGAAAATCTTCTCCGACACTCCTGTGGGCAAAGGGGTAGGAATTTTGCTACCCTGATCCATAAACAATATTCAACCCCCTGAACAATAATGTATCTACAAAATCTCACAACCCGATTGTCAGCTGGACTTGCTCGCCAAGCCGAGGATTATCGTTCTCGGCATGCTCAATATTTAAAATCCTTCCAGAATGAGGACGGGGGTTTTTCCGGCAGGGAAGGCGGGTCGGATCTTTACTACACCGGGTTTTCGCTTCGAGCCTTGGCCGTCCTCGGGGAATTGAACTCGGAAGTTGCCAACCAAACCGCCCCTTTTTTGAGACAAAGCATTTTTCAGTCGGCTAGCATTGTTGAGTTTTACTCGTTGCTTTACGCCTGCTTGCTGGTGCAGTTGGCCGGTGGACCGGATGTGCTGGCGCAGAGTCCTGAGGACTGGCATGAGCGAGTAGCAAATATGCTGGAAACTTTTCGGACGCCGGATGGCGGCTATGCCAAGTCCGTGGGAGCAAATTCCGGGAGCACTTATCACACGTTTCTAGTGGGAATGACTTACGAGCTATTGGGGCGGAATTTTCCCGAACCCGAGCGGGTTCTTGAGTTCGTTGCCGGCCGTGAGCGTGAGGACGGCGGCTATGTGGAACTCAAGCCCATGAAACGTAGCGGGACGAATCCCACCGCGGCCGCAGTCGGGATCATTCAATTAGTTCAGGGTGAAGCCTTTGACCCCGAGGAACTGGAACACGTGGCAGATTTTCTTGGGGAGATGACTTCCATGGAAGGCGGCATTTGTGCGAATACTCGTATCCCTGTTGCCGACCTGCTGTCCACGTTCACTGGATCTTGGACATTGGCTCAGTTGAATGCCTTAGACCGGATTGATACCCGAGCCGCTGTCGCCTATGCCAATTCTTTGGAAGATGCGGAAGGGGGATACCGAGGGGGAGTTTGGGATGAGAATTGCGATGTGGAGTATACGTTCTATGGATTGAGTACTGTTGGGTTACTGGAAAAATAATGGAGCAAAGTATGGACCAAACAACGGCTAAGGATGTTAAGGTTTTCGTTCCGACCAAGGATTTTCAGCAGTCGCTGGAGTTTTACCAGGCTTTAGGTTGGAAATGCAATTGGCGGGAGGAAGGATTAGCTGAGATCGAACTTACTAATGTGCGATTGTATCTGCAAAATTTCTACGCCAAGGAATGGGCGGAGAATTTTATGATCTACATCGTCGTGGAAAGTGCAGATGCTTGGCACAAACACATAACGGAAGTGATCCAAAAAGGCGATTTTCCCGGTACTCGGGTAAGCCCTCCAAAGGAAGAATCCTATGGGGCGATGGTTACCTACGCTTGGGATCCTTGCGGAGTACTACTACATTTTGCGGAGCCTGTCAGGAAAGCCAAAAAATAATTCATTCGACCTCAAACCAATTTTCCCCCCAAGGGCTTTGAGCTTGAGGATGGATAACCAGATAAGATGTGGAAATCAGAAAGGAGCACAATGGCAGTTATTAGTACTTCCCCTAAACAAGAAATCCTGGAAGAATTTCCTTCCGACTTCTGGAGGGCCGGACGTGTGTATGCAATTGCATTCGACATGGATATTGAAGCGTTGAGAGCCAACTACGGAGATCCTTATAACAACGCCTATCTGGAGATCCGACAAATATTGCAATCGCATGGTTTTTCTTGGCAACAAGGTAGTGTCTACTTTGGCGGCGAGGAAGTTACTGCAATCACTTGTGTCTTGGCTGCCCAAAACTTGGCCCAGTCATTGCCCTGGTTTGCTGTGTCTATCCGGGATATTCGTATGTTACGGATCGAGGAGTTGAATGATTTGATGCCCGTTGTGCAACAGGAGAACGAATAGGTAGGGCCTTTTCGAGAAAGGATTCTCTTTGTTTTCCCTCACAGTTCTCATACCAACCTACAATGGCCTTCTCCACCTCCAGAAATGCCTACCCAGCGTTTGCAATCATGCTCCCCCTGGAACACAGGTGCTGGTTGTCGATGACAACTCCACCGACGGCACCAAAGGCTGGATTGAAAAGTATTTTCCTCAAGTCGAAGTCCTTTCCATAGATTCCAACCTAGGCTTCTGCCGAGCGGTCAACATTGGACTTCGTCATGCCAATGGGGAAATAGTTGAGTTGCTCAACAACGATACCGAAGTGACTTCCGGGTGGGCAGATGCTTGCCTTAAACATTTTGCGGATCCTGAAGTGGGGAGCGTAGCGCCTTTAGTTTTGCAAATGGATGCTCCGGGCAAAATCGACAGTGCCGGTCAGGAATACCACCTTTGTGGTTGGGCATCTGCTCGCGGATATGGCCGGCGCTTGAGCCAACAATATTTGCAAGCCGGGGAGGTCTTTGGAGCTTCGGCTTCCTGCGGGTTTTATCGCAAAAGTGCCTTGGATCATGTAGGTGGTTTCCGAGAAGAGTTCGACGCTTATTTGGAGGACACCGATTTAGCCTTTCGCTTGCGTTGGGCCGGTTACAAATGTGTATATGAACCCGAGGCTAAGGTAAACCATCGCGGATCTTCTTCTTACTCGGCAAATAGTGATCGGGTTATATCCCTTTTGTCACGGAATGAAGAATATAATTTCTGGATGAATCTACCTGTGAAACAACTGCTTTGGGGGATCATCCCCCATTTGGGATTTGTCGGCGTTCGGGCCTTGAGCAAATTACTCGGCGGCAAGATCCTACCTTATTTGCAAGGAAAACAGCAAGCGTGGGGAAATCGAGATTTGATTTGCCAACGCCGTATGAAATTGCGGTCTCGATTTGAAGGAGGAGAAGCTAATCTTAGTGATTGGTTAGGGCGATCGCCGGAAGTCTTGATCCATGGAATTTGGTGGCTGTGGCATAGGTTAAGTGCCAAGGGGAACTAACCCCTCTCATTCCCAACTAACAAGAACCCCAAGATATTCTTCCTTCTTTTTCAGCAGCCCTTCATAGGCCGATCCCATTTCGTCAGGCTTTATCCGGTGAGTGAGCAACCCGTCCAGGCT